>JBKCCA010000370.1:0-6575 GCA_046305595.1 bacterium | reverse complement strand
GGGTTGCCATCCATTAAATTAGTCAAGCTATAACCAGTATTCCAAATTGTATTATCAAATGGTGCAGAATTAGATTCAGGTCCGACATTAATCGGAGAAGTTGCACCACCAGCTAATGGTTCAATTTTCGAAATTCTTAATTCATCACCATCTTCATCATAAGCTTTGAAATCATATTTAAATGCTTCGCCAACACATAAATAATTTAAAGGATCTCTTCTAAATTCAGGTGAGCTATTCGCTCTAAAATCACCATTCGCTGGGTAGGGTGAAGCTAGCTCCATGTAGAAAGCCATTGGAGTGCCTCCTGGATCTACAATGTTTTTAATAATATTATTTCTACAACATCTTTCCCATGAAACATAATAGCCAGAGGTATTATTAAAATTAGCTTTAGGCATTGTGAATTGTCCAACGAATATACCTGCTTCAACGCATCTTAACTCGGGGCTTGTACAGCCAGTATTAAATCTAATTCTATAGATACTGGTACGAGGCATGGTAATAGCTTTAACCTGTAGGTTAGTTTCTTTATCAAAAATATTTACAGATAAAAATTGTTCAAAACCGGCACCACCACCTCCACAATCGCGGTACATTTTCATTTTTATTTCATAGGTATCGCCAGAAATATGACGATAACTAAAATCACCTCCAACAATATGCGCAGCATAGAGTTCAAATGAACTCAAAAGAATAAGAATTAATAGAAATAATCTGCTGGTTTTTAAACGCATATCTTCAAATATAATAATTTAATGTAGTAACATTAAATTTCCGGTGGCTTCCTTGTTATTTATTTTTACTACATAGAAATAGACATCTGGATCATGGTCATCCCCTATCCATTTAAATGAAAAATCAGCAGTCTCGTAAATCAGCTTACCCCAGCGATTATATATTTTAATATAGAAATCTTCAATGCATTCGTTCGGTAATTCGCCTTTAATGTAGAAAAAATCATTTTTGCCGTCGGCGTTCGGACTAAACACATTGGGTATACTTTTGAAGGGGTCTCCTTCTTTTAGTCCGTTCAACTTTAAATTTAAATTTAGGGTATCGAGCTTAGGTAATGGGCAAGAATTATCACTAACTAGCAGATCGAAGCCTAAGTTTTCATATTCAATAAAATTACATTTAACATCAAAACAAACTTGAATGTTCAAGCCCTCATTTACTGTGTCAATTTCAATGGTGTATTTGTTCTGTAATTGATCACTAATATTCGTAATAAAAGCAGATAAAGTATCGAGATCAATATCACGAGCAATAAAATTCAAACATGTTTCTTTATTAGATTCAATAAAATCTTGTTCAGTATTTAGCCAAGTAATTTCGGGTGCTGCTCTAACCGGACAATTACTTACATAATATTGTAGTTCATTTCGAATCTCCCCTATCTTAATTCCTTTTCGATACTCTTCAACAACAAAAGCCAATGAATACAATCCGATTTGTGTAGGTACAACGGTTAACTGTCCGCTTTTTGCATCAATATTCACATCCGGACTTCCATCTAAAATATTTGACATAGAATAACCAGCCGACCAATCGATTGATGGGTAAGGTCCGGGTTGTATGAATTGTATACCCGTTGCATTATTATTAATATCATCAGTATTCCCTTTTAATGGTTCGATCATTTTATATGCTAAGGAGTCAGCATCTTCATCAATAAATTTATAGTCAACTGCAAAAAACTCTGTGTTACATAAAAAAACATTTTGTGGGTTTTCGTTATGTGGAGTGCTATTTATAAATTCTGTAGCATCTGTCAATCGAATTGCAGGGAATTCCATGTAAAAAGCAATTCCACTAGTTTGCGGATTCATGATATTTTTAATACCACCATTTCTACAACATTGTTCATAACTTATATAATATCCTTTTTCAGCTCTGTATTTATTTGCGTTTAGAATTACCGTATCAGAATAGATTCTTTTCTGCACACAATTAGTAGGTAAAGAAATACAATCACCATTGATAAATTTTACATCTTCAGTTTTAATAATACGTAAATCAGCGGTTTGTATTAAGCTATCTTTTGCTTTATCATAAATGCCAATTCTTAAACTACCTGGGGGGAAGTCAACAGAACCAGGCTTGCAATCTCTATAATAATCGAGGCTAATAGCATATCGACCAGCTGAAATGTATTTCATAGAAAAGCTACCTCCAATAATATGGGTAGCCTTAGAAGTAAATACAATACAGATAAAGAGAACCGAAAATAGCGCTAGTTTAGCCTTATACATTCTTTAAAATTAACATATTAAACTTACCTTTGAAACATAATTATGAAAAAGAACAAAGAGCATACCATCGTTGAGAATGTTGAGATTATAGATATAGCAAACGAAGGTAAAGGGATTGCAAAAGTTGATGAATTAGTAGTATTTGTTGAGAAAGTAGTACCTGGAGATATCGTAGACATCGAAATTTACAAACAGAAAAAAAACTTAGCAGAAGCTAGGGTATCAAAATTTGTACAATTCTCAAATAAAAGAACTGAACCATTTTGTGAACATTTTGGAGTATGCGGAGGCTGCAAATGGCAGAACATGTCATATTCCCATCAATTAGAATACAAGCAAAAAACGGTAGTAGATACACTCACTCGTTTGTGTAAAATTGACTTACCAGAAATACAATATATAAAAGGATCAGCTGCTACAGATTATTACAGAAATAAGATGGAGTACACCTTCTCTAATAAACGTTGGTTAACGATTGAAGAAATTAAAACGGAAGAGAAGTTAGAGATGAATGCATTGGGATTTCATATTCCGAAAAAGTTTGATAAAATTTTAGACATTCAAAAATGTCATTTACAAGATACTCGTGCTAATGATATTAGAAATGCAGTAAGAGAGTTTGCATTAAAAAATGAGTACACGTTTTATGATATTCGCAATCACGTCGGATTATTAAGAAATTTAATTATACGTAATACTAGTATAAATGAGTGGATGGTTGTTGTAGCATTTGCTGAAAATGATTCAGAAAAAATAAATGCATTGATGCAATATTTAAAGGAGACTTTCTCATTTATCACATCCTTACAATACTTAGTAAATACTAAGAAAAACGACACTATTTACGATCAAGAAATCATCACCTATTCAGGTAATGCATATATTCATGAGATGATGAAAGATCTGAATGGGGAAGAAATTAAATTCAGAATTTCTGCAAAATCATTTTATCAAACGAATTCGGCGCAGGCAGAATTATTATATAAAATTGCAGCTGAATTATGTGAGTTAAAAGGTGATGAGTTAGTTTACGATTTATATACAGGCACAGGGACCATTGCGAATTATATAGCTCGCTCTGCAAAAAAAGTAGTAGGCATTGAGTATGTCGAAGATGCAATCAAAGATGCAAAGTTGAATTCAAGCATCAACTCAATCGATAATACATTATTCTTCGCAGGAGACATGAAAGATTTATTGAACGATGCATTCATCACAGAGCATGGCACACCTGATATCATCATCACAGATCCGCCTCGTGCTGGCATGCATGAAGATGTATGCAAACAACTTTTAAAAATCGCAGCAAAGCGAATCGTTTATGTTAGTTGTAATGCAGCCACTCAAGCACGAGATCTTGGTATATTAGATGAAAAATATAAAGTGGTAAAGGTACAGCCGGTGTATATGTTTCCACAGACAGAACACGTGGAAAACGCCGTACTATTAGTGCTGAGGTAAAGGGAAGCACGGGCGTTTTAGTAGGCTAGTAAGATAGTAGGCTAGTAAGATAGTGCTAGTTACTAGTTACTAGTTACTAATAACTAATGAAAAGAAAAATTATCACCAAACGTGATTTAAATAAAAGATAGCAAATCGGAATACTGAATACGGAATACTGAATACGAAAATGGAGCCAGAAGAACTATTAAACCCCAACGAAAAACCAAAGGAAAGTCCGCTGAAGAGTTTAGAAACGGATATGGTTTTATATGCTGATTCTTTGAAAGAAGTGGCAGATGATATTATTGCGGAAGGACTTTCGAAGTATCCGATATTTGTAGCACATCAACATGAAGTGAGTATAGGAGAAATAGTGATCGACAAGAATGAGATGGCTACGGAATGGAATATACATGCTTCGACTTTAGAAGAGTTTTTAGAAGTCGGTATTGTGAAATCTGATAAAGAAGATTTTTTTAAACAGAATTACAAAGACCCTGAGAAGTTCATGTGTATATTTGCGATAGTGCCGGAGGGGGCGAATTTTGTGTTTTATCCTTACAAATGAGTATATTAGTAGCTAGTAGTTAGTAGCTAGTACAATTTACTTAATACCTAATACAGAGATTTTTAAAAAAATGTCAAAAAAGAAAATTCAAATATTAAATCATCAACAGATTCAGCAGAAGATTGATAGAATTGCTTATCAGATTTTGGAGGATTGTTTTGAGGAGAAGGAAATAATAGTTGCTGGTATTGCTAACAGAGGCTATACTTTGGCTAAAAGATTAAAAGCAGTTTTAGAGAAAATTTCGAAGATTAAAATTCAGTTAATTGAAATTAAACTAGACAAAGATGCAGATCATTTAGAAGCTGAAACTGATGTGTCGATTGATAAATGTAAAAACAAAACAATCATTATTGTTGACGATGTTTTGAACTCTGGTAAGACTTTAATTTACGGAATGAGTGTCTTCTTAAACATACCCACTAAGAAAGTTCGAACAGCTGTACTTATTGACAGAAGTCATAAACAATACCCTATCGCTACTGATTTCGCGGGATATACTATTTCGACTATTTCACAAGAACATGTATCGGTAGTTTTTTCGAGTAAGAAGGCGGAAGAGTCAGTGTATCTATCTTAGAAAAATGAATAAACGTATATACCTTATTGGTTTTATGGGATCGGGTAAGAGTACGTTTGGGAAGAAATTAGCAAAAGAATTAGCCTTGCCATTTATTGATCTCGACAAGGAAATTGAGGTAAAAGCGAAGTGTAGCATTACAGATATTTTCAAATATTTAGGAGAAGATACATTTAGAAAAATGGAATCTGACACCTTACATGAACTCAGCGATCGCGAAGAATTTGTAATGGCAACAGGTGGCGGAACACCTTGTTATTTCAATAATATAGAGCAAATCAATAACAATGGCACTTCAATATATATCGAACTAGATATTCAAAGTATCTACAACCGTTTGTCTCAAGCCAAAAACATTCGCCCCACTATCAAAGACAAAAAAGAAGAAGAATTATTGCAATTCATCAAAGAAAAAATCGAAGAACGAAAACCCATTTATGAAAAAGCAGATCTAATAATAAATGGACTAAGCGTGAACCTAAAAGAAGTCGTGTCGAAACTAATCTAGCTACTAGCTACTAGCTACTGTCAACTATTCTAGTCTAACACGAGGATCAAGTACCGCATACAGTACATCAACTAGAATATTAATTATAACAAAGATCATAGCGATGAATAATACGGCGCCCATAACAACGGGTAAATCGGAGAGTTCTAATGCGTCGACAGTAACTTTTCCTAGGCCATTCCATCCGAAGATATATTCAACGAAAAAAGCACCTGCCATTAAAGAAGCGAACCAGCCTGAGACCGCTGTAACGACCGGATTTAGAGCATTCTTCAAAGCATGGTTCCAGATGATTTGACGATTGCTAAGTCCTTTCGCTTTAGCAGTACGAATATAATCTTTACTCAATACATCGAGCATGGAACTGCGAGTGAGTTGAACGATGATTGAAAGCGGACGTAAGCCTAAAGTTAAAGCAGGTAAAATTAGATTACTAAGATTAAGTATTCGACCTTGAAAAGGATCGTAGTCGTACAAACTTCCAGACAAATTCAATCCGGTGTAATCACCCAATAAAAATGCAAAAAACCAAGCGATGATAATACCTGCAAAAAATGAAGGCATTGACACATTGAGAATCGCGAATGATAAGGAGAATTTATCGATCCAGGTATCACGATAAAGTGCAGCGAGTACGCCTAAAAAAATACCGACAAGACACGCAAAGAGCATTGCTACGATGGCTAGAATACCAGTGTTTGGTATAGTTTCGAGCAAGATGTCTGATACTTTTTTTTGTGATTGATAAGAACGACGTAAGTAAGGAGATTTGAATACTAATACATTAGAACTAGAAACATTAAATAATTTTAAGTATTCATATTTCTTTTGATTCAGACTATCATTTTCATGAATAGAAATCGGTGATAAATCATTTAAATATTTTATGAATTGTATATGCTTTGGTTGATCGAGTCCGAATTCTTTACGCACCGCCTCTAACGAAGCAACATCGGTTCTTTGTCCTTGCGTCATTCTAGCTGCATCACCGGGTAAAATTGCGAATAACAAAAAGAGAATGGTAGTGATGCCAAACATCACTAATAATCCGTAACCTAATTTTCGCAAAAAGTAATTGAACATTTTTTACTTTAAATATTGTTCAATATCAGCCGCACTTTTCAATGAGCGATGTGGCCATTTAGCAATAATGTTCCCTCCTTTTAGCAGGATGATACCAGGATTATCTCTCGACATTGTTTTCAATGTAGTAGCATCGCA
>JBKCCA010000369.1:0-6231 GCA_046305595.1 bacterium | reverse complement strand
TGGTGGTACTTCAAAATTCACTAAATCTGAGTATAACCGTTTATTAGATAGAATGGGAAGTACCATTGATGGTTCTTCGAACTTAGACATGGGCTTTGTTTCTATGAGTTGTATTTCTAAGAATTTCGATGCTACATGGAATATCTTCGAAGATGTAATTAATGCTCCTTTATTTGATGAAGCTGAATTCAAAAAACAAAGAGATGCAATGATCTCAGGAATTCAACAATCTAAATCTGATCCTGATGCTTATTTAGGAGATATGGCACTTAACGATGCCTTTGCTAACTTGAATTACGATAAAGACCCTAGAGGATCTGAAGAATCATTGAATAAATTAACATTGACAAATGTTAAAGATCATTACAAAAAAGTGATGACTAAAAGTCAAGTATTTTTAGTTGTTGTAGGTAAGGTTGATAAAAATCAGTTAGTAGAAAAAGTTCGTAAAATGATTAGAACTATGCCTACTGGTAGCTTCACTCAAGTGAAACCAACTCTATTAACTATCAATCAATCTACTTTAAATACAGAAGATAGAAAGTTAGCTACTAATTACATCAGAGGAATCATGAATGCACCTGCATATGGTACTACTGAAGCATATGCAATGCAAATTGCTTTCGGAATTTTAGCTGATAGATTATTTGATGAAATTAGAACTAAAAGAAGTTTATCATATTCTCCTCAAGCTTATTTCTCTACTAATATCAATCCATTTACAAACATTTATGTAACTACTATAGACCCAGAACAAGCGGTAGGAGTGATGATTGATGAATTGAAGAAAATTAAATCTGAAGGTTTCAGTGAAATAGAAATCAGAAATCAAAAAAGTCAGTATTATACTACTTACTTCATGGGACTAGAAACTAATGATGCACAGTGTGCTGGATTAGGTGTTGCTGAAGCTAAAGGAAACTGGAAGAACTTTAATACTTTCATAGATAACATTAATAAAGTATCAGCTAAAGAAGTTAATGCTGTATTTAAGAAATACATCACTGGTATTCGTTGGTCTTACTTAGGTGATTTATCGAAGGTGAAGTCAGAGGTTTTCTTGCAGAAACTATAATACGTATTACGTATTACGTATTCCGATGTGCTAAATTTTAAATGCATCACAATGAAAAGGGGTCGATTTAGTCGACCCCTTTTTATTTAAAATTAATATTCGTGACGATATTCAATCTAGCACATCGGAATACGGAATACTGAATACTGAATACCGAATACTAAATACCTTTTAAATTTCTAAGCTGTCTACTGCAATTTCTGTCGTGGTGCTATCTATTGCCGATGTATCGACCTTTGGTCTGGGGGTCGGACAATAATATTTCTTCTCAATCTTTGTCCATGGTTTTGGAAGTTTTCCAAACGTTATTCCGGATGTTGGGTCTTTGTAAAGTTTCTCCATGAACTTGCCATAGATAGGCAATGCTGTTTTAGAACCCTCACCATAGTCTGATGTTCTGAAGTGAACACTTCTTTCATCTGCGCCAACCCAAACGCCTGTTACGAGATCTTTCGATACTCCTATGTACCATCCGTCTGAATGATTAGATGTTGTACCGGTTTTACCGCCAATCTCATTTCCCTTTTGCCATAAATCAAACTCCCATAAAGCTTGTGAGGTACCACCTGGTTCTTCCATACCACCTTTCAACATATACAACATTAACCAAGAGGTTTCTTCTGAAATAACTTGTTCTTGTTGCACTTTAAATTCTTGAATTACCTTGCCATCATGATCAGTTATTTTAGTGACAAATAATGGTTCTGATTTATTTCCCTTATTTAAAAACGTACCATAAGCTCTAACCATTTCATAAACAGTAACATCGTTTGATCCGAGTCCGACCGATGGTACCGCTTTTAACTCACTCTCTATCCCTAATTTCTTTGCATACTTCACCACATTATCCCAACCAACTGCCTGTGTTAATTGAGCAGTTACCGAATTACACGATTTCCCCATTGCCCAACGTAATGACATTTCATAACCCGTAAATTTCCAATCGGCATTCTTCGGTGACCAAGTTTTTGTTTCACCATCTTCTTCATAAGTTATGGTTACTGCTTGATCTATCATTTTATCGCAAGGAGAATATCCATTATCTAATGCTGTTAAATAAACAAAAGGTTTAAAAGTTGAACCCGCTTGGCGTTTAGCTTGCATCACATGATCATATTTGAAATAATTATGATTTATTCCTCCTACATATGCTTTTATATGTCCGGTAACCGGATCAAAACTCATTAAGCCTGCATGTAAAATTTTAGCATAGTATGCTAATGAATCATAAGTAGAAAAAGTAGTGTCTTTTTCTCCCTTCCAAGTAAACACTTTCATTCGATGTTTACTGTTTAATGCTAATTCGATTGAATCTACATTGCCATCATAAATTTTCTCAAGCTTCTTATATAGCGGTAATCTTTTTGCTAGGGTATTTAGAAAATTAGGAATCTCTTCTCCATTCTCATCTCGCCATGGTGCATCATTTTGCCAATGATTTTGAAACCTTTTTTGCAATGTTTTCATCCACTCTTCAACAGCTTTCTCTGCATGCTTCTGAATTGTGGGATCTATAGTAGTATATATTTTTAATCCGTCAGCATATAAATCAACATCATTCTCTTCACACCATTTATCTAAATAGTTAGCAACTGCATTTCTTATGTATGAGTCTTTTGTTAAATCGTCATCATCTTCTGAAATGTTTAATTTTAAAGGCTTTTTTAATAATCTCTTCATTTCTTTGTCAGAAATAAGTTGACTTTTATACATCTGTGTGATTACGATGTTACGACGCTCTTCAGACTTCTCGGGATTATTAATAGGATTGAAAGTAGAAGTAGCTTTTAACATGCCGACTAACAATGCAGCTTCTTCAGTCTTTAACTTCATCGGAGATTTACTGAAATATTTATTTGCTGCAACCTTAATACCATAAGTATTATTGCCGAAACTTACGGTGTTAAGATACATCTCTAGTATCTCGTTTTTATCATATAATAATTCGAGTTTAATCGCTGTAATCCACTCTTTAGTTTTATAAATTACCGTCTTTACTCCAGGTACATATTTTACTAATCCCTGTGATCCCTTGCTTCTAGTTCTAAATAGATTTTTTGCTAATTGCTGTGTAATTGTACTTGCACCTCTTTTGTCACCTGTAGCTGTAGACCATATACTCGAAAAAATAGAATAGAAATCTATACCATGATGTTGGTAATACCTGATGTCTTCAGTAGCTATTAAAGCATCTATTAAATTTTGAGGAATCTCATCAAATTTTATCGGTGATCTATTCTCTTTGAAGTATCTTCCTATTAATGTCCCATTGCTCGCATATACCTCTGAAGCTACAGTGTAAGGAGGATTTTTTAATTCAACAATACTTGGTGAATAACCAAATAGCCAAAGAAAATTAAGTTCAATTAATAAAAAATATATAGCGACAATTCTACAGAATTGATAGAGTACACGAATCCAGCGTTTATCCATTTTGCAAATATAGAGATAATCTTTAAACCTTCATTTCTCTAGATCTGTTGATTAATATACAAGATGTAATTAGTTGAATACCAGTATTACACTGTCTCATTATAATGTCTAAGCTTATAGATGATTTATTAGACTTCTCAAGAATGGTAAAAATTAATTGGTGATATATTTTGAATTTTAAAGAGGAACTTTATTTAATATTTTACGTATAAGATGACTGTTTTACTTATTAGGGAGAATATGGACTGTATTAGAAGTTATGATTTCTACTAAATTTTATGTCTCTATTCCTTTAAATTAATACATAAATATTTTTTATATTTATAACAACAACAACATGGATCACCTAGAGATATTACTGGTAGAAGATAATGTAAAAGATGCTGAATTGACTATTCGTGCACTACGAAAGAATAGTTTAGTAAATAACTTAGTACATGTACAAGATGGTGCACAAGCACTCGATTTTATCTACTGTAAGGGATCATTTCAAGATAGAAATACAAAATCAAAACCTAAATTAATATTATTAGATCTTAAAATGCCTAAAATAGACGGATTAGAGGTGTTAAAGATTATCAAATCAGATGAAGAAGCGAAACATATACCAGTAGTTGTTCTGACTTCATCTAAAGAAGAAAAAGATTTATTAGAGAGTTATAAGTTAGTAGCAAACAGTTATATACAGAAACCAGTAGAGTTTCAGAAATTTATTACTGCTATTGTGGATATTGGATTTTTTTGGGTAATAATTAATCAGAATACACAAAAATGATTAGTGTAAAGTTTTTAATTATTGAAGACAACGGTGCCGACTATGAACTTTTAGTTCGGTCAATACAGAAATACGACATCAAAACAGATTTTGTAAGGGCACAAGATGCGCAAGAGATGCGAAAGGCTCTTTTTGATCACAAGTTTGATGTGGTAGTTTCAGATTATATGTTACCACGATTTACTGGATTAGATGCGTTGCGATTATTTAAGTCATTTAAATTAAATATTCCATTTATAACATTAACAGGTACTGGTGCTGAAGAAATTGCAGTAGACATGATGAGAGAAGGAGCTGATGATTATGTAATCAAAAGTCATGTCGAAAGATTATATCATAGCGTGATTAATCTATTGCAAAAATATGAAACTATTCGCCAGAAAGTTAAATTAGATAAGGCCATTAAAGAGAGTGAAAAAGCATATCGACTTTTAGCTGAACATTCGAGCGATTTAATTTCTAGACATAGCTTAACTGGTAAATTTATTTATGCTTCACCTGCAATATTTATAATTACCGGTTATAGGCCTGATGAAGTTAAAGGTAAATTATTGAGAGATTTCTTACATGCTGATGATATAGTAAAGATTAGAACTCAAGTAAACGCAATTATATTAGAAAACAATACCAGCATTTTTGAATACAGATTTAAACGTAAAGATGGTGAGTATATATGGATTGAGACAAGTGGTAAAATTATATACGATGAATATAATAATCCGATCGAAATAGTCTCCGTCACTCGTGATGCAACAGATAGAATTTTAAAAGATCAACGAATAAAAGAAAGTGAAGAGCAATATAGATTGATAGCTGAAAATGCTACAGATATGATTACTCGTCATGATTTATTAGGCTTTTATAATTATGTTTCAACCTCATCTTATACATTACTCGGGTACGCACCAGCAGATCTATTAGGTAAAAATGCTTATGATTTCTTACATCCTGACGATTTAGAAAAAGTAAAATCAGGATTGAATGAGTTTTTGAAAATGGGATTGGGCATTCATACTACGAGCTATAGATATAAAAAGAAAGATGGTAAGTATGTTTGGATAGAGTCTACGAATAAGTTAACATTTAAAGAAAACACCGGAGAAATTGAAGGTGTGATTTCAATTAGTAGAGATATAACAGAAAGAAAACTTTTCGAATCAAAATTAGAAGAGAAAATAAAAGAACTAGACACTTTTATTTATCGTTCTTCTCATGATTTAAAAGGTCCGCTTGCCTCATTACAAGGACTAATAAACGTTGCTAAATCAGAAGTTCAAGATATTAAAGCAAATGAATACATAGGTTTAATAGAAAGAAGTGTTAATCATTTAGATAACATTTTGATGGACCTATTGAATATTACTAGAATCACTCAGGGTTCAATAACGTATTCAAAATTAAATTTAGCAACTTTAATAAGTGACACTATTAGTTCATTTGAGAATTTAGTAGAATACAAAAAGATTGAATGGTTATTAGACATTGAAGAAAGTATTTTGTTAGTCACCGATAAATCACTAATAAATAATGTACTTCATAATGTAATTATTAATGCGATAAAGTATCACGATAGAAAAAAACCAAATTCGTTCGTGAAAATTGTAGCGCATGCATATAATCATAATGTTGAGTTAATTATTGAAGACAACGGTGAAGGTATACCAGAAGAATTACAAAAAAATATTTTTGACATGTTTTTTAGAGGTAATACAAAATCTTCGGGTACAGGGCTAGGCTTATATATAGTTAAAAATGCAGTAGAGAAGTTAGGCGGACAAATAGAATTGAATAGTAAAGAGAACAAGGGTTCGAAATTTACTATTACATTGCCATTGAATTTAGAAATAGTACAATCAAACGAATTGAAAATGTTAAACTAACAATGAGAAAATATAATAAAGTAATGTTGATAGATGATAGTGAAATTGACAACTTGGTCAATAAACAC
>JBKCCA010000368.1:0-2246 GCA_046305595.1 bacterium | reverse complement strand
ACTTAAACAATAATGTAGCAACAGTCGTTTTACCATTCGTACCTGTTACCCCTACTAGTTTAATAGCACGGCTAGGCTGATTATAAAAATTAGCTGCAATAAAACCTAAAGCTCTGCTACTATTTTTTACTAATATATAGGTCACATTATCATCTAAAGTTTCTGGTAATGTTTCACAAACAATTACTACAGCACCTTTGATGATAGAACTTTCAATGAATTCATGTCCGTCGCTCACAACACCTCTTGTAGCTATGAACATAGAACCTGTTTCTACTTTTCTAGAATCAAAGCAAATTGATTTAACTTCTACTTCTGTAGAACCTATCAATTCAACAATCTCTGTGTTTAATAATATGTCTGATAATTTTCTCACTACTTTAATTCAATAATTATGTTAGCACCTTTACGTATTGATTGACCTGAAGCCAATGATTGTTGTACTACTTTACCTGATCCTCTTACAATTGCTCTTAATCCAGAATTCTCTAATAAATACAGTGCATCTTGTAAGCCCATACCTTTTACATCTGGTACAATACCTTTATTAATTTCTTTCGGAGCTAATGCAATTGCATTATCTTTTCTCTCTGTGCTTACCCATTCAGCATCATTATTTACTGATTGAGCCGAAACACCAATTTTATTGTAAACTTTTATCGTTTGTTCTTTTAATCCGTTTTTCGCTAATGGAATTTCTTTAGTTGCCGATGCATAAGTTATCATCATATCTTTATGCATATCTAATTGTGTTGCATAAACTTTGTCGGCGATTTCTTTAAAGATCGGACCAGCGACTACGTTACCATAGTAACCAGATGATGAAGGGTCGGTAACTACTACGATCATAGAGTACTTCGGATTGTCAGCAGGGAAATAACCACAGAATGAAGCAAGATATACGCGTTTACCTTTGTATCCGCTTGCTCCTTGAGCAATTCTTGCAGTACCTGTTTTGCCAGCAATTTGATAAACAGTAGTACTTAAGTTTTTAGCGGTACCTTCTTTCACAACGCCTTCCATCATGCGCTTTACTTTAGCTAGTGTTTCATCACTTGCAATTTTTTTCTTCAGTACTTTAGTTTCATATGTCTGTATAGTTTGACCTAAGCTTCTCAATTCTTTCACCATAATTGGTGAAATCATTTTGCCATTGTTTGCTACTGCGTTGTATAGTAATAGCGTTTGCAATGGGGTCATTCTTATCTCGTATCCGATAGATAATAATGGCAAACTCAATCCGCTCCAGTCTGAAGACTCCGGAGTTTTCACTCTCGGATTAGGAGTACCTGGAATTTGTAATTCAATTTTTTTATCTAGTCCGAATTGTTTTAATCTTTCGATGAATTTCTCTGGATTGTCTTTGTAGCCATTGTTTATTTTTTTAGCGATGGCAACGTTCGATGATAGTTCAAAAGCTTTACGCATCGGAATTCTTCCGTAACCACCTTCGTGAGAATCACTAAGCGTATGGCTATAGATTCTATATTTACCACCATCAGTATCGACGGTATCATCCGGAGAAAAAATACCATCTTCTAATGCAGCCATATAAGAAGCAAGCTTAAAAGTAGAACCAGGTTCTGTAGCTTCACCAATTGCATAATTATATTTCTCTTGATAAATACCTTCTTCAATTCTGGTTAAGTTAGCGATCGCTTTTATTTCACCAGTAGCAACTTCCATAAGTATCACGCAACCATGATCTGCATTGTGTTTGATCAATTGTTGGTTCAATGCATTTTGTGCAACGTCTTGAATATTTACATCGATACTTGTGATAATATCGTAACCATCTTGAGGAGCAATTTCATCTTCATCGTTTAATGGCATCCACACACCACCTGAAATTCTTTGTACTAAACGCTTACCGGTTTTACCACCTAACTCAGTATCGAATGCTCCTTCTAATCCGACTGGTTGCACCCCTTGCACTTTATATCCGATTGTTCTAGAAGCTAATGTTTTATAGGGTTGTATACGTTTATTTTTTTGTATGACTAACAATCCGCCTTTGTTTTTACCCATTTTGAAGATGGGAAATTCTTTCATTTTTTTAAGTTGCGGATAAGTTACAGCACGCTTTAATAATAAATATCGCTGACCTTCTTTACGAGCTTTGATAAGTTTACGTTCGTACTCTAATGCAGTTTTATCATTAAATAAATTCGCTAAACAGATTGCTAAAGAATCTACATTTTCATCAAAAATTTCTTTGGTAAGAGTCTCCGTTTGTAAGTCCATAC
>JBKCCA010000367.1:0-3745 GCA_046305595.1 bacterium | reverse complement strand
ATTTAAGGTTTACCAACATCCATTTTTCAAAGTTTAATTTATTAAATGAAAATACAGTGACACCTAATGATTGCTTGAATCTTAAAGTTCTGAGGTTATGATGCAAGTCAATGATATAATCGTATTTTTCAGCTTTTAGAGCCTTAACATCCGCATTAAAATCATCGCTTAAGAAATGTAATTTATCGATATAAGGATTATTGACAAGAACATCCTTGAAATTCATTTTAGTAAAATAATGTACTTCAGCATTGAGTTGTTTTTTAAGGCAACGAACCACAGGGCTCGTAAGCACAATATCACCAATAGAACTGAAGCGTATTACTAATACTTTCATTTATTTTTTAGAATTAAAATAAGTTGCAAGTTGATCTTTATCAAAAGCATTCAAACAAAATTCTTTTGAAAGAGCACCTTTTTGAGCTACCATTACTCCGTATTTCATATCATGATATCCTTCTTTTTTATGAGCATCCGGATTTATACTTAAATATACACCTTTATTCAATGCATAATCGATCCAGCGCCAATCTAAATCTAATCGCAAGGGGTTAGCATTTATTTCAATAGCTACATTATTCGCTGCACAAGCATCAATAATTAATGCATGGTTAATAGGGTAACCTTTTCTGGCTAAAAGTAATCTACCAGTAGGGTGGCCTAGCATTGTAGTATAGGGGTTTTCGATGGCTTTTAATAAACGTTTATTAGCCTTCTCTTCATCCATTTTTAAATTAGAATGCACCGATGCAACAATGAAATCGAATGACTTCAATACTTCATCAGAATAGTCTAAAGAACCATCATTTAAAATATCTGATTCAATACCTTTAAAAATATGGAAGTTTTGATTTTTAGCATTTAGTTTTTCAATTTCTCGATGTTGAGCAAACACACGCTCTTCTGAAAGTCCGTTCGCATAAAACGCCGACTTAGAGTGATCACAAATACCTAAATATTGATAGCCTAATTCAGCACAATAATTAGCCATATCTTCTAATGTATGAATACCATCAGACCAAGTGCTATGGTTGTGTAAAGAACCTTTTAAATCTTCGTCTTGAATGAGTGTTCGTAGCTTGTTATTCTTTGCATACTCTACTTCATTAAGGCCCTCACGCATCATCACTGGTATGTAGGCTATACCAAGTTGTTGATAGATTTCAGTATCCTTAACATTAGGTATGTTTTCTATTATAGACGTATTGATTTCGCTTAGTTTTTGTAGGTGATTATCATTAGCATCTAATTTAAATTTAATGCTATAATAATTTTCATCATTGTAAAAATGAATATATATTTTAGTCTCATTAGCCGATTCTGCAATCAAACAATTATCGATGAATTCAGATTTAGGAAATAGTTCATCTCGACAAATTGTATTTTGAATTTGCTCTTTGAAGTTCTCATGCGCGATGAATTCAAGCTTGGTTATCACTTCGCAATTACGGGCTAGTTCAGCTGTTTTTTCTAATTGAATTTTTTGATCAATTTCAGAAAGTAATTTATTTAATTCTTCATCGATTGCTAGCGCATTCGATAATAATATAGAGCCTTTATTACTAAAATTAAATTCTATTAATTTCTTTACCTCTTCTTGTGTTTTAAGTCCGAACCCTTTCGCCTCCACCAATCGATTCTCTATACAAGCATAATAGAGTTCACCAACGGTTTCTATTTCTAGAGTCTTCCAGATGATTTGTATTTTTTTCGGACCTAGACCTTTAATGCTAAGCATGTCAATAACACCTTCAGGAGTTTGAGATTTAAGGCTTTCTAATTCTTCAATTTTACCAGTGTTAATGAGTTCCTCGATTTTAGTGGCAACACTTTTACCTACACCTTCAATTGCAGAAAGTTCTGCAGTGCTTTTATCTGCAAGGATTTCAGAATACTTGCCGAGTTTATAGGAAGCATTATTTATCGACTTAATTTTAAATGGATTTTCTTCATGGAGTTCCATGAGTTGTCCCATTAACTTAAGAGACTTTACAATTTCTTTATTAGTGATCGCCATTATTTTATTTCAGGTATGTTCAAGGCTCTTGTTTGTATACCTTTGTTATTATTAATAATATCTAAAGTTTTTGCATAAGGTAATAAAGCTTTATACTCTTCAGGCATAAAGTATATTTTTGCTTCAGTAGATAAATTTCTCATCAGCTTCTTAATAGGGTCTTCAATTTCAGGTAATGAGATAACTCTGTATGAACTTAATTTTGCTTTTTTAGCTGCGATAGCGATGGCAGTATCAGTATTACCAAACTCATCAATTAATCCGATTCGTTTTGCATCAATACCCGACCAAACTCTACCTTCTGCGATACTCTTTACTTTTTCAATAGGCATGTTTCTACCCAATGCTACTTTTTGAGTAAAGTCTTCGTAGATACGATTTACTTCATTTTGAATGATGAAACGTTCTGATTCTGTAAGGGCACGAGTATAATCACCAAGGTCAGCATACTTACCTGTTTTTACTTGATCGAAAGTGATACCTAATTTATTATTGAAGAATTTTTGAGCGTTGAATAAGATTCCGAATACACCAATTGATCCGGTTATAGTAGTAGGTTCAGCAACGATAACATCCGCAGCACATGCAATATAATAACCACCAGAAGCAGCTACATCGCCCATGCTTACTATTACAGGTTTTACTTTTTTCGTAAGTACAATCTCTCTCCACATAACATCAGATGCTAATGCAGAGCCACCAGGAGAGTTAACTCTTAGAACAACAGCTTTCACCTGATCATCTAATCTAGCTTGTCTTATAGCTCTTGAAATTCCCTCAGAACCAATAATGTTTTCATTGCCTTCACCACCAACAATTTCACCATTTGCATATATAACTGCAATCTTATTTTTATCGGTGCTGATGTTAGGTTTTGCAGATTTAACATACTTTTTTAGATCAATGAAATTCAAATCTTTTATGCTGCCACGATTGCTTGCAATCATTAAAGTGTTCAATACTTCGTCTTTGTATCTTAAGGCATCTGCTAATTTATATTTTACTGCATCTTCAGCATTTCGAACTTTTAAATCAACAGCAATAGAATTTACAGAATCAGTATTTAGCTTTCTTGCATCCGCAATATTTGCAATCATATGATTGAAAATTGAACCCATAAATACACTAGTTTGTAATCTGTTAGAATCACTCATTTGTGTTTGCATATAAGGTTCAACAGCCGATTTGAAAGATCCTACTCTAATAATTTGTGGTTCGATTTCTAATTTATCTAATGCACCTTTAAAAAACATGTATTGTGCATTGAATCCTTTAAGTTCTAGAAGTCCAGCCGGATTCAAATAAACACTATCAGCTACAGAAGCTAAGTAATAAGCCTTTTGAGTATAAATTTCAGAATAAGCGTAAATGAATTTATTAGACTTCTTAAAATCTATCAATGCATTTCGTATTTCTTCCACAGTTGTAAGTCCGCCCGACACCATCGACAAATCTAAATAGATACCTTTAATATTCTGATCATCTTTAGCTTTAGCAACCGTAGTGATAATCTCTTTTAATCCGAGGCTTGAGTTATTCTCAAAACTCATGAAATCAAAATTTTCAAATGGATTATCAACAGAGCGTTCAGATATATTTTCTGAAAGGGTGATTCTTAAAATTGAGTTTTCTTTTACATCGACCTTGTCATCTTCAGAGCTACTAGCTACTAAGCCCATAATGATAATGAAGAATAAGAAAAACAATACAACTAATGATAAGATACCA
>JBKCCA010000366.1:0-1982 GCA_046305595.1 bacterium | reverse complement strand
CTATACCTGCTTCTCTATATTGATTGTCTGATTTTAAATAACTCCTCGCATCTACCCATTTAGTTTTTAATCCGCTCGCTCTTAAAAACGCCTCAACAATTCTTGTTGAAAGTAATTCACCCAATGACACAATTTGGTCGTAAATAAAATCTTTATTTTCATCTGGCTCTTCTTCTAAGATCCACTCTAATTCAACAAATAAATTATTGACTTCGTCTGTTATATCATTTTTTATAGATCCGAATAATTCAGAAATCATATTTTGATGATATGTTTTTACGATTTCAACCTTTATTGATAGTTCTATATCATTATTTAAATATGCTTTCCATACTTCTTCTAAAGCATTAGTAGTTTTACCCATAGCAGAAATGACCACTAATAAATTCTTTTGATCTTCATTTTGAAGTATCTCGAAAACATTTTTTACTGCTTGAGCATCTTTTACTGATGCACCACCAAATTTATATATCCTCATGCGACAAATTGTTCATAGAAATATTGAATCTGCTCTTGGCTTAAACTTCCATTGACCCATTCAGGGTCAATACCTGCATTGTATTTTTTATAGAATTCAATTGCATCTTCGTTCCATTCTAATACTTGCCAAGTAATGCCTTTTAAATTCCTTTCTACTGCTTCTATAATTAATTGGTCGAATAATAATTTACCTAAACCTTTGCCTCTATATTCTTCTGTGATGATTATATCTTCTAGGTACATTCTACATCCTTTCCAAGTAGAATATCTAATAAAGTACAACGCAAAACCTTGTATTACACCATCAACCTCTACTACAAATGCCCACCAAACTGGGTGTTCAGAGAACCCTGCAAATTCAAATTCTTCTAATGTTACAGTTACTTCATGAGGAGCTTTTTCAAATAGTGCTAATTCATTAATAAGTTCTAATAACCTTCTACAGTCTTCGAGTTTAGCTCTGCGTACTTTCATTATCTTCTTTGTTTTTATAATGTTTTATAATCCTCTTCCCAAAAATTGTACTACCCAATCTTACCATCGTACTTCCATTTTCAATCGCAATTTTGTAGTCTGATGACATCCCCATCGAAATTTCTTTGAATGATTCTTCTTTTCTGAAAAAGCTTTGCTTTATTCCTTCAAACAATACACTCAGTTCTTTAAACTCTTCGTTAATCATTCGTTCAGAATCTGTTAATGTGGCAATACCCATTAAACCTACAATTCTAATATTCTTCAACTCTGTAAATTCATCAGACCTTAATAAATCAATTAACTCATCGTAAGCTAATCCGAATTTAGTGTCTTCATCTGCAATATATACTTGCAATAAACAATCTATTACTCTATTGTTTTTAATTGCTTGCTTATTTACTTCTTGAAGTAATTTTAAACTATCAACCGAATGAATCAAACTTATAAATGGAGCAATGTATTTAACCTTATTACTCTGCAAATGTCCGACTAAATGCCACTCAATATCTTTAGGTAATGACTCATATTTCTCGACCAATTCTTGAACATGATTTTCCCCAAAGATTCTTTGTCCGGCTTTATACGCCTCCATTATATCTTCATTACTCTTAGTCTTTGAAACAGCAATTAATTCGACACCTTTAGGGTCTAATTCTTTTTTAATTGAGATTATATGCTCAGAAATACTCATTATCATTACTTTTGTGTAAACAAAAATACTAAAAGACATGCTAAAACTATCTTTATTTAAAAACAAACATTCATTTTTATTCTTCGGATGTTTGCTGTTAATTGGCTTATCAGCATGTTCTAAAAAAGATGTTGACATCCCAACAGATGTTATTCCTAAAGATAGCATGGTATTTATTATGATGGATATACATCTTGCCGAGGCTGCGGTAAAAACTGCTGCTGCCGATTCAAACTATAAGCTCAACATAAGAACTTATTACGATCTAATCTATAAAAAATACAATACCACAGATTCAAACTTTAATAAGAGTTTGAAGTTTTATACCGATAAC
>JBKCCA010000365.1:0-4832 GCA_046305595.1 bacterium | reverse complement strand
TACTTAATGGCGCTTTTTCGTATGTAAGTACTTCAACTTCTAGAAAAAAAGTTTATAATGCTTCAAAAAGAGCATTTGAATTCGGATTGCCTACACTTCCAAAAACAGAAAAGTTAGTTGCTAAATTCAGAAAAGATAATGATAAAATAGAGCCAAATAAAACCGGAAATGTACTTGTCGGTAATTTTACATATAGTATTTCAGACCCTAATATTAATAGCAGTTTTAGTGTAAATGCTAAGCTCGATTCACTTGGTTTCTTTATCGGTAAATACACAATAAATGATACTAAAACTGAACGAATTTTAGAATTTACAGACGGCAGTTTGATATCTAAGAATATTGAACGCAACTTACAATCGGGTGAAGCAAAAGTAGGGGGGCCTTATAATGTCGACAATGTAATTATTTGGAAGAAGTTTCTTTCATTTAGCAAAAGTTCTTCTGATTCGTTAAAAGTTTTAAATGATTCATATACTGTCAGAAACAGAACTTTATCGGCTGCTTATAATGATAATAGTCTCGATTTTGGTTATTTTAAAATTAAAAAAATATTAGAAGAATATTTATTCTGTGAAGATTTTAAGGGAGATTTAAATTATACTGGTTATAAAAAATATGACTTTGATGGATTTAGATTTAGGCAGATCGATAAGAAATAAAATTGTTGCACAATAAATAGTTTTTTGAAGAAAAAAGGGTGTTGGTTTCAATACCCTTTTTTTATTTATACTCTATATTTTTTTTTGATGATTTTTATTAATTATATAACTATAATTATTAAAAAAAATATATATAAAAAAAAGGAGAGTAATTAATTACTCTCCTTTTTTATTTTTAGGTAGCGGGAGCAGGACTCGAACCTACGACCTTCGGGTTATGAGCCCGACGAGCTACCAACTGCTCCATCCCGCACTGTCTACATCAATTAATACGGATACACTCCTTTTTAATTGGAATGCAAAGATATAATTCGTTTCTTTGTAATCCAAATAAAAAATTAATTATAATGAGTCATAAATCAGGTTTTGTTTCCATAATAGGTAAACCCAACGCAGGTAAGTCAACTCTGTTGAATGCCTTACTGGGTGAAAATCTGTCTATTATCACTCATAAAGCCCAAACAACTCGTCATAGAATTTTGGGAATTTTAAATGAAGATGATTTACAAATAATTTTTTCAGACACTCCAGGCATCATTAAACCCGTTTATGGCTTGCATGAATCAATGATGTCAGCTGTTCATGGTTCTATTGGTGATTCTGATCTTGTAGTATTTGTAACCGACATACATGAAAAGCATGATGAAGAAGAAGTGCTCAAGTCTATTCGTAATACATCAGCCCCAATAGTTGTTGTTGTTAATAAAGTAGATAATGCAAAGCAAGAAGAGATTGCTGAAAAAATCGAATACTGGAAAAACACTTTAAATCCGGTTGCCATATTTGCAACTTCAGCCTTACATGATTTTCAAGTGAAAGAGCTTTTAAGTTTTATTAAAGAGCACATGCCTGAACATCCGGCATATTACCCTAAAGACGATACATACACTGATCGTTCAGAGCGCTTTATGATTTCTGAAATGATTCGAGAGAAAATATTAGTTTATTACCAAAAAGAAATTCCGTACAGTACAGAAGTGGTTGTCACTGACTTTTCTGAAGAACCACATATTATTAAAATTTCAGCTGAAATAATTGTTGAAAGAGAATCCCAAAAGGCTATCATTATTGGACACAGGGGAGAGTCATTAAAAAAGACTGGAACTAAGTCTAGAGAAAAAATTGAAGAGTTTTTAGGGAAAAAAGTCTATTTGGAGCTACATGTTAAAGTGGTTTCAGATTGGAGAAACAAAAAGAATTATCTTAAAAGATTCGGTTACGAATCATAATGAAAAATATTTTATGAGTAATATAGTAGCAATAGTTGGTAGACCAAATGTAGGCAAATCTACATTGTTCAACCGTTTAACAGAGAGTAGAAAAGCCATCGTAGATGACTTTAGTGGGGTTACTCGTGATCGTCATTATGAAACCGCTGAATGGGTTGGTAAACAATTTACAGTAATTGATACTGGAGGTTATGTGGCTAACTCTGAAGATCAATTTGAAGCAGCAATTAGAGAGCAAGTAGTAATTGCCATCGAAGAGGCATCCGTAATATTATTCTTAGTGGATGTTAAAACCGGACCTACAGATTTAGATGATGAAATAGCATCTATGCTTAGAAAGTCTAAGAAACCAGTATTTGTAGTCGCAAATAAAGTTGATAATAATAATCTAATACACGAAGCCTCAGTTTTTTATTCTTTCGGATTAGGAGATATTTTTTGCATCTCTTCAATGACAGGAAGTGGTACTGGTGAGCTTTTAGATGAGGTTATTAAACACTTTGAAGAAGAGATAATCGAAGAAGATACTTTACCTAAGTATGCCTTTTTAGGAAGACCTAATGTGGGTAAATCATCAATGGTTAATGCTTTAATAGGTATTGACCGTAATATAGTGACTCCTATCGCAGGTACTACAAGAGACTCGATTGAGATTGAATACAATCAATTCGGACATCATTTTAAGTTGATAGATACGGCAGGATTAAGAAAAAAGACTAAGGTTACTGAAAATATTGAGTTTTATTCTGTTATGCGTACCATTAAGGCTTTAGAAGCTGCGGATGTATGTATAATTATGATTGATGCGACAGAAGGCATTGAATCACAAGACATTAACATCTTTAAGTTATGCGAAAAGAATGGTAAGGGTATTGTGATTTTAGTTAATAAATGGGACTTAGTTGAAAAAGATCATAAAACATCTAAAGCCTTTGAAGAGAAAATTAAAGAGAAAATTGCACCATTCGTAGATGTTCCAATCGTTTTTACCTCTGCAATCAATAAACAGAGAGTATTTAAGGCGATAGAAGTTGCAAATGAGGTATATATCAATAAAAATAAAAGAATACCTACATCTAAGCTAAATGATGTAATGCTTGAATTGATAGAGCATTACCCACCACCAAGTAATAAGGGTAAGTATATTAAGATAAAATATGCAACTCAGTTACCAGGTAGGTCACCAGGCTTTGCTTTTTTCTGTAATTTGCCTCAATATGTAAAAGAGCCTTATAAACGCTATATAGAGAACAAAATCAGGGAAAATTTCGATTTTTCAGGGGTGCCTATCAGCATTTATTTCCGCCAGAAATAAAAAATATTTAAGATTATTTAAAATATTTTGTTTGAATTAACATTTTTATTTTACCTTTGCTGCGTTTTAAAATCTTATAACCAAAAATGAAAAAAGTATTAGTTTTAATGTTAACTGCTGGAATCTTTGGATTCGTTGCATGTGGTGAAAGTGCTGAGCAAAAAGCTGCTAAAGAAAAGGCTATGGCTGATTCAATCGCTGCTGCTCAAGCTGATTCAATCTCAAATGCTGCTTCTATGGCTGCTGATTCAGTTGCTACAGATTCAACTGCTGCAGATTCTACGAAGTAATCTTCACCAAAAGAAATTAAAGCCTCCGTATGTGAGGCTTTTTTTTTGCCCTAAATTTGCCCTAATTATTACTTAATAGCTCAATAGCCTTTAGAACGCCATTATCGAGCTCTTTCATGATTTTGTAATATCCCTCGTTCTTGAAGTAGATACGCGCTATAAGAGCCTTAATTTGCGTTCTAATCGAATTCTCAGAGACTAGTAGCTCTCTTTTGTTAGGCGATAGTCCTTTTTTAGCCGCAAATGTTATCATTTCATTAAAAACTTTATCACTCAACTCAAAGTTCTCTATGAATTCATCAGCGCTTTTGAATTTACTCAGTTGATCTTTGTTTTTATCATTAAATGAGTACACAAACTCACTTAATAAGCCATCTGAGATCAATTTGCTATAGTAAATTGAATAATCACTGGTGTCTATTGGGATGAATATATCCGGACTTATTCCACCTCCGTCGTAGACAATTTTGCCCGAGGGTGTTTTGAATTGTTTCTTTTTAACAGCTTTATTGCTATCTGCAACACTTAATTCCCCATGTGTGAATCGATTATAGATGTCAGACTGATAGGCCTCTATTCCATCTTCATATGGTTTTTGTATGCATCTTCCTGTTGGAGTGTAGTATCTGGCAATTGTAAGCCTTAAACTTGAACCGTCTACAAGTAATGCCTGTTCTTGTACTAAGCCCTTTCCAAAGGACCTTCTACCCAAAATTATTCCTCGATCCCAATCTTGTACTGCACCAGCAACAATCTCACTTGCTGAGGCAGATCCTTCATCTACCATCACTATTAATTTACCAGTTTCGAAATTGCCAGCCGCTGTTGCAAATTCTTCCTTTTTAGGTGAAGACTTGCCCTCTGTGTAAACTATGAGCTTTTTGTCTGATAATAATTCATCACAAATCATAATCGCTGTATTCAAATATCCTCCAGAATTCCCCCTCAAATCTAAAATCAAACTCTTCATACCCTCTTTTTTGAGCGTCTTAATGGCTTCAAAAAACTCATCATATGTTGTACTTCCAAATGAGCTAACTTTTATGTAACCAACTTGATTTGTTGCCATATAAGAAACATCTACACTATTTAAAGGTATTGTACCTCTGATTATTGTATAATCAATTAACTCCTTTTGCCCTTTTCTTAAAATGCTGACCTTTACTTTACTCCCTCCTTCACCTCTTAAATATTTCGTGACATCTTTGTTAGCTATCTTTTTACCAGCTACTCCTTTGCCATCAATCTTAATAATTTTATCACCTGATTTAATACCTAACTTTTCTGAAGGACCTCCGCTAATTGCCGATACCACATATATCGTGTCATTTAGTAA
>JBKCCA010000364.1:0-1341 GCA_046305595.1 bacterium | reverse complement strand
TTCCGAATCTAGCCACAGGTGAATGGAAAGCTGCGTATTGCTTGACTGAACCAAATTCAGGCTCAGATGCTAATTCAGGGAAGTCAAAAGCAGTATTATCAGAAGATGGTAAGCATTATATTTTAAACGGACAAAAGATGTGGATCACCAATGGTGGCTTTGCAGATATCTTTACTGTTTTTGCAAAAATTGATAATGATGAGAATTTATCTGCATTCATTGTTGAAAAATCTTTTGGTGGAATTACTATGAATCCGGAAGAACATAAAATGGGTATCAAGGGTTCTTCTACTCGTCAAGTGTTTTTCAATGATTGTAAAGTTCCAGTCGAAAATTTACTTTCTGAAAGACAAAACGGATTTAAGATTGCAGTTAATATCTTAAACATCGGACGTATAAAATTATGTGCTTCTGCATTGGGTGCATGTAAAGAAGTAATCAATAAAGCTGTTAATTATTCGAACGAAAGATTGCAATTCAATTTACCTATTTCTAAATACGGTGCAATCAGATATAAGTTAGCAGAGATGGCGATTAAAGTGTGGTGTACTGAAGCTGCAACGTATCGCGCCGGACAAAATATTGATGATGCCTATGATGCTTTAGTTGCTGAGGGTATGGATTCTGGTAAGGCTAAATTAAAAAGTACTGAGCAGTATGCTGTTGAATGCGCAATATTAAAAGTCTTCGGATCTGAAGTATTAGATTATGTAGTAGATGAAGGTGTGCAGATATACGGAGGTATGGGTTATTCAGCAGAAGCACCTATGGATAGAGCGTATCGTGATGCACGTATTAATAGAATTTTCGAAGGCACTAATGAAATCAATAGATTATTAACTGTTGATATGATGCTGAAAAGAGCAATGAAAGGTGAATTAGATTTAATGACTCCAGCAATGAACGTTGCGAAAGAGTTAATGGAAATTCCAGATTTCTCTGACTCTGATGAAGGCTTATTTGCTAAAGAGAAAAAAGCATTACAGAATATTAAAAAAGCAACATTAATGGTTGCAGGTTCTGCAGTTCAGAAATTTATGATGACCCTTGCTAAAGAACAAGAAATATTAATGAACATAGCTGATATGGCTAGTCTTGCTTACATCGCAGAAAGTGCATTGCTAAGAGCAGAGAAATTAATTATGAGAGATGGTGAAGAGAAACACCAATTACAAAAATTAATGGCACAAATTTATTTACATGAAGCTCTAGATAAAGTTTACTTAGCAGGTAAAGAAGCAATCAATTCTTATGCTGAAGGAGATGAGCAAAGAATGATGTTAATGGGTTTAAGAAGGTTTACGAAAATTGAGCCTATGAATTTGAAAGAAGCACGTCAAG
>JBKCCA010000363.1:0-1566 GCA_046305595.1 bacterium | reverse complement strand
TTTGTATCCTACACCCCTAATCGAATGAAAATGCTCCGGGTGTTTTGAGTCATTTTCAAAATATTTTCTGAACGATAAAATGAAATTATCGATTGTACGAGTAGAAGGGTACACATCATAGTTCCATACGGTTTCTAAAATAGTTTCGCGAGATACGGCTTCACCTTTTCTCTCGATTAATAATTTCAGAAGCATGGTTTCTTTCTTTGTAAGCGGTGTTACATTACCAGCATCATCTGTTAATTCGTAGTTGTTGAAATTGATAGTCTTATCACCAATTTTATAACTATTTAATTGTTTTTGTTCATCATTTTTAAGACTACGTTTTACAAGAATTCCTACTCGTAAAATTAGTTCTTCTAAATTGAAAGGCTTTGTTAAATAATCATCAGCACCACGCTTTAATCCGGCTACTCTATCTTCAGAAGTATTCTTTGCTGTTAAGAAAAGAATTGGCACTTCAGTATTTTCTAAACGTATAGTTTCAGCTACTTTGAATCCGTCGATTTCTGGTAACATCACATCGAGTATTACTAAATTCAATCGTTCTTCTTTAAAAGCCTTCAATGCTTTTTTACCATCGGTTGCGGTAGTTACATGATAACCTTCTAACTCGAGGTTTAATTTCAAAGCCTCTAGCAAGTGTTCTTCATCTTCAACGAGTAAAATTCTATACGCTGCCATATTTAAAATATTATTTCAAAACAAGTACCCTTAGGACTGTTTGATGTAATGTTTATTAATGCATTATGATTATCGGTTACTTGTTTTACGATAAATAATCCAAGTCCAGTACCCTTTGTTTTCCTAGTCATTTCATTACCTACTCGATAAAACTTTTCAAATATTTTAGTTCTATCAGTTTCTAAAATACCTACCCCTTCATCACATATTTTTAAATGTATTTTATCATTTATTTTTTTCAAAGAAATAGAAACTTTAGAATCATCGATAGAATATTTAACTGCGTTTTCTAATAAATTATTCACTAAAGATCCTAAAGAAAATCGATCACCGATATAGTCAATATGCTCGTCAATATCACGAACAATGTTACGTTTCGATTGAACATTTATCTCTAAACGATCGGTCATATTATCGAGCAAATCAGAGAAGCTAAACATTTCTTTTGGGAAAGAATAGCTACCGTTTTCAATTCTACTTGCCAATAACATATTCTCCACTAAATCATCTAATCGACCGATATCGTCGATAGAACTTTTAATAAATTGATCACGTTTTTCTTTTTCTAAGTCACGTTTTAAAATTGTTTGTAAATACAATTTTATGGATGCTAAAGGAGATTTTAATTCATGCGTAACTGATAATAAGAAATTTCTCTGTTGCATATGCATCGCTCTCTCTTTCTTCATCACTTTGTGAAAGAAGAATGCTCCTACTAATAATATCAATAAGAATACAGAGCCTTCACCTAAAATCATTCCCATTCTACTAGGTTCAGATTTTACCAATAAATACCCCCACCACACTAGCTCTGCTAATGCATAAATTAATAAGAGGTAGAATATGGTTATAGGTTTACGCAACATTATTTTTTCTATCAAA
>JBKCCA010000362.1:0-4943 GCA_046305595.1 bacterium | reverse complement strand
GTTAATGTGGTTAATACCGAATCAGCACTCGAAAAGGTTGCTGCTGTTATTCCTAATATGAAAACAATACTTGCAAATAATCCCAAATGATTCAATGCTAACAGCGGAAATAATTGATCTGTTTTTGCAGGTAAGGCAATACTCATTTCGTTTGCATAAGTGTATAATAAGGCACCTAATGACATGAAAAATATATTCACAAAAATCAGTACGAAACTAAACCAATAAATATTTTTTTGTGCTTCGCCTAAACTCTTGCAACTTAAATTTTTCTGCATCATGTTCTGATCTAATCCGGTCATCACAATCGCTATAAATGCCCCACTAAAAAATTGCTTGAAGAAAAAACTCTTCTCATGCCAGTCCCAAAAGAACACCTGCGAATACTCAGAGTTTCTTACCGTTTGCACCATCTCCACAAAATTCAAATCTAATGCCGATGCTATTGCTACAATCGATAATATCACACCCATCAATAAGAACCCCGATTGTAAAGTGTCTGTCCAGACCAAGGTCTTAATACCCCCTCTATACGTATAAATTAAAATCAAGACGATTACAATACTCACTGTCAACCAAAAAGGAATATTCCATTGATCGAAGATGAATAATTGCAATACTGTTGCAGAAATATATAACCTAAAAGCAGCACCTATTAATCGCGATAAGATGAAAAAGAACGATCCGGTTTTTTGTGAATTCGTACCGAATCTAGTTCCTAAATAGGAGTAGATAGAAGTTAAATTCAATCGATAATACAAAGGCAATAAAACCTGTGCGATGACTAGATATCCTAATAAATACCCAAGCACCAATTGCATGTATCCGAATTGCTGATTCATCACCGCACCCGGTACCGAAATAAAAGTCACTCCCGATAATGAGTCACCTATTAATCCGAACGCCACCAAATACCATGGCGATTGTTTATTTCCATTGAAATAACTTTGGCTATCAACATTTCTACTGGTATACCAAGAGATCAGTAGTAATAACGAAAAGTACAGCACAATGCTGCCTAAGATGATTGTAGTGGTCATTAAACAAATGTAAAAATAGATTGTAAGATATCTAATATCTAAGTTCTAATTCCTATTTTTATCGAATGAATCTCCCTTCAAAACGATTAGAACAGGCAGTACAGGCATTTTCAGCTTTACCAGGCATCGGACAAAAAACAGCTTTGCGTTTGGTATTGCATTTATTAAAGCAAGACAGTCAGTCGGTTAATAAATTTGCAGCAGCCTTCGATAAATTGAAAGAAGAAATAAAATATTGCAATGTTTGCCATAATATAAGTGATACGGATGTTTGCGCTATTTGTAGCAATCACCGCCGCAATCGCGAAGAAATTTGTGTGGTCGAAGACATCCGAGATATTATAGCTATTGAAAATACGCAACAGTACAATGGTTTGTATCATGTTTTAGGCGGATTAATATCACCGATGGAAGGTAAAGGTCCGGGTGATTTAAACATTGAATCACTGATACATAGAGTGAAAGATGAATCGCCCAAAGAAATTATCATGGCTTTAAGTGCGACGATGGAAGGCGATACCACTATTTTTTACATTAATAAAAAGTTAGCAGAATTTAATTTGAAATTAACCACCATCTCACGAGGAGTATCATTCGGTGGCGAGTTAGAATATGTCGATGAAATAACCTTAGGTCGATCAATACTTTCGAGGGTTTCTTATCAACAATCTTAAATTACAATTAATTGCCTATTTTGGTCTAAATTAAAGAATGAAATTATCAGTTATAATAGTCAATTACAATGTCAAATATTTTTTAGAGCAATGTCTTTATTCGGTAAGGCGTGCCTCTGAAAATTTAGATATTGAAACTATAGTAGTTGATAATAATTCGGTGGATGGTTCGGTAGAGATGCTGATGAGCAAATTTCCAGAGGTAGTGCTCATCGCGAATAAAAACAACACCGGATTTTCAGTTGCCAATAATCAAGGCATTAACATATCAAAAGGAGAGTATGTATTACTCTTAAACCCCGATACCGTTGTTCAAGAAGATACCTTCAGAAAAGTCATTGCTTTTATGGATGAGCACCCTGATGCAGGTGGCTTAGGCATAAAGATGATTGATGGCAAGGGTATGTTTTTACCTGAGTCGAAACGCGGATTACCAACGCCGATGGTAGCATTTTATAAGATCTTTGGCTTGTCGAAATTATTTCCGAACTCTAAAATATTTGGTAGATATCACTTAGGGTATTTAGATAAAGAACAAGTGCATGAAGTTGATGTATTAGCAGGTGCTTTTATGATGATGAGAAGAGAGGCGCTTGATAAAGTCGGATTGTTAGACGAGACATTTTTCATGTATGGCGAAGACATTGATTTGTCGTATCGTATACAATTAGGCGGATATAAGAATTATTATTATCCGCATTCAAGTATCATACATTACAAAGGCGAAAGCACTAAGAAAAGTTCTGTGAACTATGTCTTTGTGTTTTACAATGCTATGATCATTTTCGCTAAAAAACATTTCAGCAAAAAGAATGCGAATGTATTTTCTTTCTTAATCAACATAGCTATTTACTTAAGAGCCGGTGTTGCTATTATAAGTCGATTGCTGAACAAATTAGTGCTACCATTTTTAGATGCAAGCATATGGTTTGCTGGTATGTATTTCATTAAAATTTATTGGGAAGACAATCATAAATATGTTCGAAAGGCATATGCCCCGGAGCTAATGGAGGTGGCAGTGCCGCTGTATATTTTAGCTTGGTTAATTTCAACTTGGTTGGCAGGCGGATATGATAAACCTTATAAATTATCACGATTAGTACGTGGCTTGTTTATTGGTTCATTAGTGATAGCATGCGCATATGCATTCTTAGACGAGAGTTGGAGATTTTCTAGAGCCTTGATTATTTTGGGGGCATTCTGGACAGTCATATCATCTGTTGGGTTGAGGTTGGTGTTGAATACACTCGGACTTAGAAATTTTAAGTTAGATACCATTTCTGCAGAGAAGAAAATTGTAATCGTTGCAAAGAAAGATGAAGGGACAAGGGTGTTGGAGATGATTAAGCAAGCTGTAGGGCAGGTGAACTTCATCGGATTTGTACATCCTGATAAAATATATCAAGAAAAATCAGACGAGTACTTAGGGAATATTGTGCAGATAGGAGAGATTGCTGAAGTTTATAATATCGATGAAATCATTTTCTCTACAAAGAATTTAAGTCTGCATGAAATCATTAATTCAATGGCATTGATTAATAACCCTGCTGTTGATTATAAAATAGCACCTGAAGAAAGTTTATTTATCATCGGTAGTAATTCAGTCGATAATCCGGGTGATCTATATACCATTGATATAAACTTCAATATTTCTAAGCCAAGTAATTCTAGAAATAAGAAAATTTTAGATCTTACATTGTCAGTTTTATTTATGCTGACATTGCCTATACATCTATTATTTATTAGTAATAGAGTACAATTCATTAAAAATATTTTTGCGGTTTTATTTCAAACAAGATCATGGGTAGGGTATATCAATACCACTATTAACAATAAAGAATTACCTAAAATTTTAAAAGGAATTATCGACCCATCGTCGGCATTGAAAAATAATTTAGGACATGATGAGCAAACTTATAAGCGATTGAATTTACTGTATGCTAAGCATTATCAAATAGAAAAAGATTTGAATTTAATATGGCGAGGCTATAAAAAATTAGGTAATAAGCATGAATAATTTAAGCGGCAAAACAGTAGTAATTACAGGGGCTTCGTCGGGTATCGGCAAAGCATTAGCATATCGTTTTGCAGAAGCAGGAAGTAATTTGATTTTAGCTGCACGTAATTATCCATTGATGTGCGAAATAGCACAAGACATAGAATCGATTTACAATACAAAAGCTATTGCTGTTGCTACGGATGTGAGCAATGAGCAAGATTGTATTCATTTGATTAATGAGAGCGTGCGATTATTCAAAGGCATAGATGTCTTAATCAATAATGCAGGTATTTCAATGCGAGCTTTATTTGAAGAAGCAGATTTATCAGTGTTAAAAGAGGTAATGGATATTAATTTCTGGGGAAGTGTTTATTGTACGAAATATGCATTGCCACATTTATTAAAATCAAAAGGCTCTGTCATTGGTATCTCGTCAATAGCTGGATATAAAGGCTTGCCAGGCCGTACAGGTTACTCGGCTTCTAAATTCGCCTTACAAGGTTTCTTGGAGTCTGTACGCATTGAGAACATGAAGAAAGGCTTACATGTCATGATTGCTTGTCCGGGTTTCACCTCTTCTAACATCAGAAACGTTGCCCGATCAAAAGACGGATCAGCACAAGGAGAGTCTCCATTAGATGAATCAAAAATCATGTCAGCCGAAACTGTTGCTGATGAAATATTAAAAGCATTGATGCTTCGTAAGAAAGAATTGATATTAAGTCGACAAGGTAAATTAACGGTTTTCTTAAGTAAATTTTTCCCGAGCTTATTAGATAAATTAGTCTTTAATTTCTTTGCTAAAGAAGCTAATTCACCATTGAATTGACAAAAAATACAGAAATATTAATTGTTGTAGCTATTGCTATTCTTTTGGAGTACTTGCCCAAGATTGGTAGAGTTTTCAAGGGTTTCAATACTTTAATCCATGAAACCGGACATGCATTTATGACATTAATATTTTCTGGAGAGGTAGTATCCATAGATATATTTTATTCAGGTGAAGGAGTAGCAACTACTAAAACAAAATCATGGTGGAGTAGATTTTTTATATCGATTGCGGGTTATCCTTTTGCTTCGATTATAGCATTCTTGTTTAGCTATTTAATTTTTACGGAGAGATATAACTATGTGTTATATGTAATGGCAAGTATAGCCGTAGTGAATTTGATATTTTGGGTTAGAAATCCGTACGGGTTGGTATGGTTAATTACAGTAATCTCTTTTTTG
>JBKCCA010000361.1:0-1135 GCA_046305595.1 bacterium | reverse complement strand
TTATTATACCGATGGTATTACATTAGTAGATGCTACTCGTCCGCATAACCTTATAGAAGTTGGTTTCTATGATTCTTCACCAAATTCTGGTGGTGGCTTCAGTGGAGCTTGGGGTGTTTATTCATATCTTCCATCAGGTACTGTTTTAGTATCAGACATGAACAATGGTATGCACGTAGTTACACCAACTTATAAACGTGCTTGTTATTTAGAAGGTACAGTGAAAGATGCTAGTAGCAATTTATTATTAGCGAATGCAAAAATTGAAATTACTGCTGATACCAATGCGAATACATTCACGAAATTGAATGGTAGTTTTGCTACTGGTAGAGCTGATTCTGGATCGTATCAAGTGGTTGTTTCATTGTTTGGTTATTTTAACGATACGATTATTGCAGTATTAAAAGAAGGTGTAGTAACGAACTTAAATGTAAGTTTAGTAGCTATAAATAACTTCGTGATGAACGAGGTGATTACTGATTCGAATTCTGTGCCTATTGCAAATGCAGATGTGTATATATACAATAAAGACCTAGGTAATAAATACAACTTACGTTCGAATGCAAATGGTGAAGTAAGTATTCCATTATTTTATTCAGGCGAATACGAAATCATTGTAGGTAAATTCGGATACGAGACGAAGCATATTCCTAGTATTGTAATTCAAACACCTGCAGACTTACCAATACTTAAATTGAAAAATAAATATTACGATGATTTCTATTTCAATAATAATTGGAAAGTAACAGGTGATGTTGATAACGGAGGATGGGTGAGAGATGTGCCAATCAAAACAACTAGTAATAATATTTTAGCTAATCCTGATTTTGATGCTATGGGCGATATTGGTGATATGGCTTTCGTTACTGAAAATGCTGTAGGTCCGGCTACTTTTGGCGACGTTGATAACGGTGCAGTAATTTTAGAATCACCATCAATGAACTTAAGCACTTATACAAACCCTTATGTGAATTACAGCAGATGGTTCAGTAATTTAGCTAGTTCAGGAACTCCAAATGATACTTTGAAAATTAGCATCAGCAATGGTACTACTACAAAAGTAATGGAGAAGATTTGGGGTACAAGAGACGATAAAGGTACATGGGTAGATAAATCATACAGAATACTTGATTAC
>JBKCCA010000360.1:0-2503 GCA_046305595.1 bacterium | reverse complement strand
GGTTATTCTAGATTAATACCTGTATCAGCTAGTGATGCAGATGCTGAAGACTTAATGATATTAAGTGCTGAGCCTTTGTATTCATCTGATATTCCACTGCAAATTAATATGCAAACAATATCAGGAAGTAGTTTACTAAGTACTGAATTGTATGTGCATGCAGATTGCGGGTTAGAGTCTAATACTGATTTCCCTGTAAGAATAAAATTATTAAGTAATAAGTACTGCAACGAGAACGATACTATCGAACAAGTAATTAATTTCAGAGTTGCACCCCTTCTAGATTTAGGTCCAGCTATGGTACCCAACGCCTTCTCACCAAATGGTGATGGTATCAACGATTTATTCAAAATTAATTTAGCAGCCCGTACTATTTGTCCAGATGAATTCGAATTAAAAATCTACGATCGCTGGGGGCAAATACTATTTGAAACCATCGATCCTGAATTTGCATGGACAGGCGAGGGTCAATTCCCTGGGGCATACGTTTACTATCTTCGCATTGGAGAGACCAAGCAAACTGGGTTTATCGCACTAGTAAAATAATACTACTACCATCCGAATAAACGTAATATCATACGTAACCAAGACATTGATTTTTCATCACCAAAGTCGAACTCACGGCTGATACTCTCTGAAAACTGTAAAAGCTCTTTTCTCATTTTTTATAGTTATATGGGCAAATATAGATATAATTATACTAAAAACCAAATTGGTATTCAGTAGTCCGTATTCCGTATTCCGTATTCCGATACCTAATCTTAATACTTCGTCACGATGATTATTGATAGCACTCGTAAGGGTCGATTACATCGACCCGTTAAATGTATAATCAAAACAATAAAACATTGTAATGCCCTCCAATAATCGAGAATCGGAATACTGACTACGGAATACGGAATACGAATTTATAGTACCGCTTTAATCAAGTACGGCAATATCTCCCTCTCAAACGATATGAAATTCTTTCTTACGTCACTTACCGTGACAGAGGTGAAGGCAAATGAGAATGTGATGGCTTTGCAAGATTTCATTAAGAATTCTACTTTCTCGCGCGATATATTTTTGAAATCTTCTTGACTGATGAAAGTATTAACTAATAATACTTCGAGTTCATTTGATAAGTTTTTCAAGAACTCTTGTGAGTTAATGTTTTCTCTGATAAAATCCCAACCAATGAATTCTGAACAAACAGTATATGATAAGCGACTTGTTTTTAAAATCAGCGCTTTCATTTTTTCTTCTTTAGAAACATTCGGATGTAATTTCTGAACTAAATCATTGATTGCATAGCTAAGATGGTCCATCAATATTTCGTTTAGTATAACTTCTTTACTCTCGAAGTACTTGTAAATAGTGGCTTTTGCAACTCTTGATTTACGCGCAATTTCGTTAACACTTGTTTTGTGATAACCGAATTTTCTAAATAAATCTTTAGAAGCTTCTTTTATTGATTGCTGAATTTTAGTTGCATCCATATTAATTATAGATTAATAAATTTCTTCCTTGTAAACTAGTACGATAAGCTCTGAGTGCAGCGTTAGCGGGGCCTACAGTAGGTGATCCGTCATACAATTGATACCTCGATCCACAGCATTGACATCCTACAAAACTAATAGATGAATCAAGGCTTACAAAGGCACATGAATCAGTAGTTTGATAAGAGCAAGCACGATCAAAAGCATTGTATTCAGTTACGCCTTTTCTATAAATGATGATACCACGAATGCCACCATCAATATAGGCTGTACCTCCAACTGCATTTAAATTATTGAATGCTGGGTCATCTAAACTTAAATTAATATTTACTGGCACACTAGGTATAGGGCTCTCTTGATCTTTCGAACAAGCGTACCAAAATACACTGATGCTTAAAAGTAAAATACCAATTAAATATTTCAATTTAGTTCTGAATTAAATTGTGATAATAATCTAACATCGTTTTCAAAGAACATACGTATGTCTTTGATTTTATATTTATTCATGGCTAACCTTTCTATACCTACACCAAACGCAAAGCCAGTGTATTTATTAGAATCGATGCCGCAATTTTCTAATACATTGGGGTCAACCATACCACATCCTAAAATCTCTACCCAACCACTGTACTTACAAATATTACATCCCTTACCACCACAGTTCTTACACTGAATATCCATCTCTGCAGAAGGTTCTGTGAATGGAAAATAAGATGGCCTGAAACGTACTTCTGTACCTACACCAAACATCTCTTGTACGAAGTAATAAAGAGTTTGTTTTAAATCTGCGAACGAAACATTTTCATCAACATACAATCCTTCTACTTGATGAAAAATACAATGTGAACGAGCCGATATTGCTTCATTTCTAAATACTCTACCAGGCATAATAGATCTCAATGGTGGTTGATTGTTTTCCATCAATCTTATTTGTACCGATGAAGTATGTGTACGCAATGCTAAATCTTTAGTAGGGTCTTCATTATCTTTATGAATGAAGAAAGTATCTTGCATATCTCTTGCGG
>JBKCCA010000359.1:0-3028 GCA_046305595.1 bacterium | reverse complement strand
ATTACCCGATTGTGTATCCATAAATTCAATCGCACAACAAGCTAAACCGAATCCCATTGGCCACATAGAAGAAAGGCGAGCCCAGCTTAATAAATTTTCAAGCTTGGTAATAACAACTCCTTCTTTTTCTAGTTTATGTTGAATATTACTCATTCGTTTCTTTTTTAACTGCAGTTCTAAATGGTGGTCTTCTCACCATACCAGCAGGTGCAGTTGTCGTTTTTGTTTCAGTATTTATTGTAGTTGATTCTTCTGTTTTTACTGGTTCTTCAATAACAAATTCTTTTATTGTATATTTTTTTTGATTGATGTTTTCGTATAAGTTTAGGGGGATGTTAGCGTTAGAGATAGGTATATGAACTTTCGGACGAAGCCATTCTAAATCTCCTTTTACCCATACATATGCAAGGCCTAATAAAAGTAAGGCAATAAACACAAACATTTCTATTAGATTAAAAAATCCCCATTGTGGAATAGTTTTTAATATCTCGGCATCCGCAAAAATTGTAGACCAAGGAAATAAGAATACTAATTCTACATCGAATAATAAAAAGATAATTGCGATGATATAAAATCGCATGTTGAAAGGTATACGAGAAGGAGATTCTGAAATCTCACCACATTCGTAGGTATCATTTTTAATGGGGTTAGGTACAGGTTTTTTGATTATAGCATTAATACCATAACCTATAAGAATAAATGATATCCCTAAGATCATGAAGACCAATATTTTACCAAACTCAGAAAGCTCTAGGCTTAATTCCATGCTCAAAAATAGGAATAAAGGCTGAATTGTACAATTTAGAAAAAATTCTTTTTCAATTAAGAAAAAATACTTAAATTTGTGTAATAAGAATAAGAGCAATGGCAACAATAGCTAAGAAGAAATATAAAATCGAAATAGATGAATTACCATTAGTAAATGATGTATCAGCTGTATACAATTATATTAATACGGTAAAAATTGATTTGAATTTTTTCAAGTACTTAGATTCAATAATAGGTTTGAATGATACCGTACTTTCAAAATGGTTGAACATAACAACAAGAACCATGCATAATTATAAAACAAGATCTGTAGTAGATTTAAAAGATAACACCAAAGAGCAAATCGTTTTGTTATTAGCATTATACAAGCATGGTATAAATGTGTTTAACACATCTGATAAATTTGAAGAATGGTTAAAATCTAAAAATATATTATTAGGTAATAAGCAGCCATTAGATTTTTTAAATACAGCAACTGGTATACAATTTATTGACAGGCGTTTAACTGCCATTGAATTTGGTGACAACGTATAAAGATGGTAGTTTACGATATTCGCAAGCTTGAGTATTCAAAAAAGCTAATAGGTTCGGGCTTTTCGAACAGATGGAATAAAGATGAGGAGTATGTAATTTATACAAGTAGTTCGAGGGCATTAGCGATGTTAGAGCTGTTAGTTCATAGAAGTGGAATTGATTTAGGACAAGGGTTTAGGTTATTAGAGATCAAATTAAATATTACGGATAAAGATATAGAAGAGGTAAAGATTGATAAGCTAGGGAAGAATTGGCAAGGTATTGAAGCATATTCTCATGAGCAGAAAATCGGATCAGATTGGTATAAAAAATCTGATAAATTAATTTTGAAAGTACCATCCGTAGTAATACCACAAGAGTATAATTATGTGATAAATACTCGACATAAAGATTTTGAGAAGAAAGTCAAATTAGAATTAGTTGAAGAGATTGATTTCGATAAACGAATTATTTAATCTTTATATATTTTGAGCGATAACATAGCCACAAGCCCAAGCCCATTGGAAGTTATAGCCACCTAACCAACCAGTAACATCAACACATTCACCACCGAAAAACAAGCCCTCCACTTTTTTGCATTCAAGTGTTTTAGAAGAGAGTTCATTTGTATCAATACCACCACGCATAACTTCTGCTTTTTCATAACCTTTATCGCCTGCCGGGATTACTTCGAACGAATGAATAAGCTGAGCACATAATTCTATTTCTTTATTACTCATGCTTGCTAATTTTTTATCAAGTGGTAATAATGAAGAGAAAGATTCTACTAGCTTATTGGGTAAATGATTTTTCAATATACTACCTAGTAGCTTCGAGCCATTTTCATTTCTAAGTGTTTGAAGTTCTTTTAAAATAGAATGATCTGGTAAAAAATTTATATAGATAGAATTTGGCATTCGCCAGTAAGATGAGATTTGTAGAATTGCCGGACCGCTTAAGCCCCAATGGGTGAACAAAATATTTTCTTCAAAAGAAATGGGTTTATCTTTTTCGATTTCATAGCTAACCACAGCATTTAAACTTACTCCACTCATTTGTGTGTACCAATCTCTTTCTTTATGTCCGATTACCAATGGAACCAATGCCGGAGCTATTTTTGTAATTCTTAAATCGAATTGTTTGGCAATATTGAAAGCAAAATCTGTGGCACCCATTTTTGGTATTGGTAATCCACCTGTAGCAATAACTACTGAATTAGTTTTTATGATATTAAGTTTACCAGCATGATTATACTCCACAACAAAACGAGTTTTATCATTTGGTGTATGAGTAATATTCACAACATGAGCATGAAGTAAATAATCTTGATTTAAATCATGAAGTAATGTTTCAAATCCGTTTACTATATCAATTGCTTTGTTACTAGTAGGGAATAACTGTCCGAGTGTTTTCTCTTTACCCTCTATACCCATACTCTCAAAGAATGAAATAGTATCTTGAACTGTCCACTGTGTAAAAGCTGACTTTACAAAATGTTCATTTTCTGATATAAAGTTATTTTCTGAAGTGTAAATATTAGTATAATTACATCTACCACCACCAGAGATAAGAATTTTAGCACCTACTTTTTCATTGTGTTCAAGCAGTAGTGTTTTTTTACCTAGATAGCCTGCTTGTACTGCAGTCATTAAGCCACAGGCACCTGCACCAATAATTATTGCATCATATTCAGTATTGTTTATTTGCATGATTGATATAATTATTTTGTGAAAGCTTGAAACAATGA
>JBKCCA010000358.1:0-1383 GCA_046305595.1 bacterium | reverse complement strand
GACAGATGAATTAAAAATAATTATTGAAGATTGGATAAATAAGAATTCTGTTAAAGGACAATATAGCTTGATTGATGCGTCCGCTGATTTAATAACTTTTGATCCAGTAAATATTCCATTATTTGATACTACAAGAACACCTCCCAAGTCTTATGATGCATATTCTTTCACAAACGGATTAAAAAAGTTTTTAAAAAAAGAATTAAATATTGAGTCTACACTCGAACAAGTAGGTTTAGGTAAATCTATTTTAATTTTAGGAGATAAATAATATAATATGAAAATAATTAAAATATTATCCATAATATCATTATTACTTTTGAATATAAATGTTTTTTCTCAAAAAAATACTACAGAAAATGATGATGTAAAAATATCATTAACAGCATTTATACCAGATCAAGTAGAGGGAATTCCAGATATCGTAAGAAATAATCTTTTAAACAAATTAAATACTATCGTTACTCAATCTGGTATATCAGGTGGTATGAATGAAAGATTTGTAATAACAGCAGTTATGAATGTTATTTCTAAAGATGTAGTTGGAGTTCCAGTTAAAACATCAATAAACGTAGATTTAACCTTGTTTATTGGTGATGGCTATGAAGGGACAAAATTTTCTTCTACTACCTTATCAATAAGTGGTGTTGGTAATAACGAAACACAAGCATATATTCAGGCTTTAAATAAAGTTAATGCTAGAAATCAAGTTATTCAAAATTTCATTAATACAGGTAAAATTAGAATTATAGATTACTATAATAGTAAATGTGACATAATAATAAAGGAAGCTCAAAATTTAGCATCAAGAAATGAATTTCAACAAGCGATTCAAAAATTAACATCTGTTCCATCAGAATGTAAAGAATGTTACTCAAAATCAATGGATAACTTATTACCTATCTATCAAAAAGAAATTGATAGACAGTGTCAATTAAATATTGCTAAAGCAAAAAATATTTGGGCAAGCAAACAAGATGCAAATACTGCTTCAGAAATTGCTAATTTCTTATATGAAATCGAACCTAGTTCTAAATGTTATAATGAAGCAAAATTATTAAGTGATAATATTGCAAAGCGAGTAAGAGAACAAGAGAAACGTGAATGGGATTTTAAAATGAAGGTATATTCAGATCAAGTTGATATTCAGAAACAAACTATAAAAGCGGCTAGGGATATTGGTGTTGCTTATGGTAATAATCAACCTAAAACTGTAGTGCAATACAATATAAGAGGTTGGTATTATTGATTTATTTTAGTTTTATATATTTTTAATATTTCTTAAGAAGGTTAAGTATGAAATAATTTCTATTTCTATTTAACCTTTTTTTATTGCTTATGAAATATAATACTTTTTATAACGTTAATTAATTTTAGAGTATC
>JBKCCA010000357.1:0-2380 GCA_046305595.1 bacterium | reverse complement strand
GCCATATGGTATGAATGGCTTGAATACAGGTCGGACTTGTGAACCAATCAGTTCACCATTTCCCGAGTTTAAACCACAACTGCTAACTACAGCAGTTAGTCCTGCTAAACAGAACAAGGCGATTTTTTTCATAGTAAGCGTTACTAAAATTTTGCTTTTATATAATTATTAAACTAAGCCGTATCTACAAATTTAGTATAAAATGCTAAATTTAAAAGAACGAATGTGAATAATTTTTTTCTTATTTATATTCGTTTTTAAAAAAATAGTTCTAAATAGTGTTGATTTGCTTTAACGATACAAACAGGTTTTTGGTATAAATAGAGCCTTAATTATAAGAATCTAGGTGTTTTTATGATAATATCTGGTCTGACTTTCTTCTTAAATACTACGTCATAACCCAAAATAACTTCATGAGAACCTGTACTCGCATTGTTCAAATTTGATAATGTATAATCGTATGCATAGCTAAATTTGATCTGTGGAGTAACATTAAACCCTACAATTCCAATAATAGCATCATTTAAACGATACGATAAACCACCCCAATATTTCTGATTAATAAACGCCATTGCGTTCACATCAAAAGATACAGAAGTAGCATATTTTATTATAACTGATGGTTTGATGTCAATCGTGGGATTTATATTCCAATTATAACCAGCTACTAAATTTGTATGAATTGTATTTCTGTAATCAGTGTTTCCACTTCCTACGAAATCTAAGTTTGGTCTGTTTAAGTGTGTTGCTGATAAACCTACATAGTATAACTCTGTATTATAAACAACTCCAATATTAATATCTGGCTTAATAACATTTACACTTCCTAAGGGAATAGCATTATCACCTGTTTCATTAGGTGTTAATTTAGTGCCATCAACTGTTCTTTGTATCATCCCTATACTTATACCCCCAGCTAAAATACCGTTTGCCATCTGATATTTGTAAGCATAAGATGCCATGAAATTTAAATTGGAATTAGCTACACCTATTTTATCGTTGATAATGTGTATTCCAACACCACTACTGATTTTATTAATAGGCATATGAGCAGAAATTGTTGTTGTTTGTGGACCTCCGTCAACACCAACAAACTGTGTTCTAAATAAGCCCAAAGCACTTAAAGATTCTTTGTTACCAGCTAATGCCGGATTAAATACAAACCCATTAAACATATAATGAGAGTACTGAGCATCTTGCTGTGCATAAGATTTATAACCTAATAAAATGAATAATAATATTAATAGGTAAATGTTACGAAAATTTTTCTTCATTAAGTCCAATATAACAAGCATTAAAAACCAAAGGATTCCAAAAATAGCATATTATTGTATAGATGCAAATTTTTGACCCCTTAATTAAATTTTTTGGCGTATAATTTTAGCGGCAAATTTAGTACCAATAATTATTATTTATTGGCTGTCTTAACGTATTCTTCTATTGCCATGGTCATTGAAGGTGCCTGAGGACTAGGCGCTTGCACGTCAATGTTAAGTCCCGCGTCAATAACAGCCTTGGCAGTTGTCGGACCAAAAGTGGCTATTCTTGTATTATTTTGTTTGAAATCAGGGAAATTTTTGAAAAGTGATTTAATACCAGACGGACTAAAAAAAGCAATCATGTCATAATTCACTTCAGCTAAATCAGACAAATCACTACATACAGTTCTATATATTATAGCTTCAGAATAGTGATAACCATTTGACTTTAAAAAGGCTGGTATGTCATCTGTAAATACGTCTGTACAAGGGTAAAAGTACTTCTCTTCTTTATGTTTTTTTAATAATTCAATAAGATCTACCGTTGTCTGTTTGCCTATAAAAACCTTACGCTTTCTGTATTGTACATACTTCTGCATATATAAAGCAACCGCTTCGGTAATGCAGTAATACTTCATATCTGCTGGCACCTCGACTCTTAACTCTTCGCAAATTCTGAAATAATGATCTATTGAATTTCTACTTGTGAAAATTACTGCAGTGAAATCTAAAGGACTAAGTTTCTCTTTACGAAACTCTTTTGCAGGTATACCCTCTACGTGAATAAACGGTCTGAAATCGATCTTTAAATTGTATTTCTTAGCTAAATCGTAAAAAGGCGACTTGTCTGAATCAGGTTTTGGCTGAGTCACTAGAATGCTTTTTACTTTCAATTTCTTATCCATGCTTCCTTATTTATTATTACCCCCTACAACAATTATGTTACAAATACTTTATATATTATTAATAAAGGCATTATTTCGAAAGCGCAAAGATAGAGAAATAAATAAAATATAGGAAACTGGAAGTTATTCTTTAAAAAAGAGCCTGTTCTAAGGTATTTATACACTGTATTAAACGTAAACGATATTAAAATAATAGATAAAACATATATCTTATAT
>JBKCCA010000356.1:0-15360 GCA_046305595.1 bacterium | reverse complement strand
GTTTACTGGGTATGCATAATCACTAAGTAATAATCTATAAATACCCTCGACTAAGTCATCTACATAACAAAAAGAACGAGTTTGCGTACCATCACCAAATGCGGTAAGATCTTCACCACGTATTGCTTGTCCGATGAAAGTAGGCAAAACCCTACCATCATTCAGTCTCATACGCGGACCATAAGTATTAAAAATACGAACGATACGAGTCTCTAAACCGTGGAAAGTATGATAAGCCATCGTCATAGCTTCTTGAAAACGTTTAGCTTCATCATAAACACCTCTCGGACCTACCGGATTTACATTACCCCAGTAATCTTCAGTTTGAGGATGTACTGTTGGATCTCCATAAACTTCAGAAGTAGAAGCGATCAACATTCTTGCATTTTTAACACGAGCTAAGCCGAGTAAATTATGTGTACCTAATGATCCAACTTTTAAAGTTTGAATAGGTATTTTTAAATAATCGATCGGACTAGCAGGAGAAGCGAAGTGTAATATATAATCTATTTCACCTGGCACATGCACAAACTTTGAAATATCATGATGATAGAATTCAAATTGTTCTAATTTAAATAAGTGTTCAATATTTTTTAATGAACCTGTAATTAAATTATCCATCGCCACCACGCGATAACCTTCTTTTATAAAACGATCACAAAGATGTGAACCTAAAAATCCAGCAGCGCCTGTAATTAAAACTCTTTTAGACATGTTTATTTATTTAACACCAATACCATAATATTTAAAGCCCATTGATTTTAATTCTTCGGCATCATAAATATTTCTGCCGTCAAAAATCACTGCTTCGCTTAATTTACTTTTTATCTCATCAAAGTCTGGTGAGCGAAACTCTGGCCATTCAGTTACAATTAATAAAGCATCAGCGTTATTAAGAGCATCTTCTTGTTTAGCACAATAAGTAATTTTATCACCAAGGCTATGCTTAGCTTCATTCATAGCAACTGGGTCATGTGCTAAAACTTTAGCACCTTCAGCTAATAATTTTTCAATAATAACTTTGGATGGTGCTTCTCTCATATCGTCTGTCTTTGGTTTAAACGATAATCCCCAAACAGCAAATGTTTTTCCTTGGATATTATCGTTAAAATGATTCATCACTTTATTGAACAATACAGATTTCTGATTATCATTTACTGTTTCAACAGCCTTCAAAACATTCATCTCATATCCGTTTTCAGCAGCAGTCTTTATCAAAGCTTTGACATCCTTAGGGAAACAAGAACCTCCATAACCAATACCAGGATATATAAATTTATTACCAATACGAGGATCTGAACCAATACCCTTTCTAACCATGTTCACATCTGCACCCATAATTTCACATAAGTTTGCTACATCATTCATGAATGAAATTTTCGTTGCAAGCATAGCATTTGCAGCATACTTAGTCATTTCGGCCGAAGGTATATCCATCGCAATAATTGGATGACCATTTAAAACGAATGGCTTATATAATTTTTTAAGCATCTCTTCTGCTCTGTTCGACTCAACGCCAATCACGATTCTATCGGGGCGTAAGAAATCATCAATAGCAGCTCCTTCTTTCAAGAACTCAGGGTTAGAGGCAACATCGAAAGTTAGGTTTGATTTTCTTAAATCTAATTGATCTTGTACTGCACGCTTTACTTTAGAAGCGGTGCCAACTGGCACTGTACTTTTTGTAACTACCACTAAGTAGTCATTCATACCTTTGCCAATTTCAGAGGCAACACCTAATACATATTTTAAATCTGCACTGCCATCTTCACCCGGAGGAGTACCTACGGCGATAAATACAACATCAGCATCAATAACACTTTCTGCTAAATTGGTAGAGAATTTTAACTTACCTTTTTCAAAGTTCTTCTTCACCATAGGCTCTAGTCCGGGTTCATAAATCGGCATGATCCCCTGCTTTAAACCTTCTATCTTTTTTTGGTCGATATCTATACAAATTACGTTTGTGCCAACTTCTGCTAAACATGTACCTGTGACTAAGCCAACATAACCAGTACCGACTATTACAACTTTCATTCTATATGGTATTATTTTTTATCGTATTATTGAATATAATTTTGGCGCTAATATAGCTAAAAGCTAGTAAAACTATGAATAATAATCTATTACAAACCCTAATTATTGGTCTAATTTTGAGTGTATTGTGTTCAACAGAACTGAATGCACAAAACTATAATCTCAAAGACAGCGTATTGAAAGTATCGAGTATACAGGTTCAATATTCTCATTACGTGCCAGGTGGAGATATGAAGGTTAGATTCGGAAATACTTCTATGGTAGGTGTTGGATTTTTACAAAAAACAAACAGAAATTACTTTTGGGGTGCTGAATTAAATTATTTGTATGGAGGTGATGTAAAGGAGAAATATGTCTTAGATAGCTTAAGAACTGTTCGAGGTCAAATTATTAGAAGAGATGGAGGTTATGGTGATGTAAGAATGTTTGAAAGAGGATTTAGTACTCATGTTAAAGCGGGTAAATTATTTCCGGTATTTGGTTCTAATAAGAATAGTGGAATATTAGTGTTGGTAGGTGTAGGATTTCTTCAACATAGAATGCATATAGAAGTGATTGATGAAAATGTTAAATCATTAGATGGAGATAGAAGAAAAGGATATGATCGTTTAACAAATGGAATTTCTTTTTCGCAATTTGTCGGATATTGGTATATGAGTAACAACAGAAGATTAAATGCTTTTGTAGGATTAGATTTTCAACAAGCATTGACAGAAAATAGAAGAGATTGGGATTTCCATGCACAGCGAAAATTAGACGAGAAGCGATTAGATATGCTTTCAGGTATTAAAGTAGGTATCATATTGCCTTTATATAAAAGAATGCCTAAAGATTATTATTTCAGATAGTAAACAATGGTATTATATAGACTCGGTATATTTTTTTACTACCTATTCATAAAGTTTGCTTCATTTTTTAATGAGAAAGCAAAATTATGGATTGAAGGTAGAAAGTCACAAGAGCATGAATATCAATTTCAATTAGAAAAGTCAGAAAGAGTTTGGTTTCATTTTGCTTCGGTAGGTGAATTTGAACAAGGCAGAAGCATCATAGAATATTTCAAAAATAATTATCCGAATTATAAAATTGTTATTAGCTTTTTCTCACCATCGGGTTATGAATTAAGAAAAAATTACCCTGTAGAAAAAGTATATTATCTACCACTAGATACTCCAAAAAACGCTAAAGCTTTTATCAATCATATTCAGCCGAGTATAGCTATTTTCAACAAATACGAATATTGGCATTATATGATGGAGGAGTTACATCAGAGAAACATTCCATTATTTGTAACATCTGCAATATTCAGAAAAAATCAAATATTTTTTAAATGGTATGGATGGTTCAATCGTAAAACTTTAGGATATGTAAGTCATTTCTTTACTCAAAACAGATTGAGTGATCAACTTCTCGAATCAATTAATCATGAGAACTTCACTATGGCCGGAGATACTAGATTTGATAGGGTTTATGAACATTCATTAACAGTAAAAGACGATGAACGCATATTAAAATTTGCAGTCAATCAGATAGTATTTGTTGCTGGTAGCACATGGCCTCTTGACGAAAAATTGATAATAGATTATATTAAAAAACGTGACGATTTAAAGTTTATCATAGTGCCGCATGAAATAAAATCTGATAATATTCAAAAACTATATAATGCATTAAAACCTAGTTCGATTTTATATTCTGATTTTGATAATAATTATTCGGATGATAAGAAAATTTTAATAGTAGATAAGATCGGATTGTTAAGTGGTATTTATCATATTGCCAACATTTGTTATATAGGCGGAGGTTTCGGAAAAGGAATTCATAATACTTTAGAAGCAGCTACATTTGGTAAGCCAATTATTTTCGGTCCTAATTACCATAAATTTCAAGAGGCTCATGATTTAATAAAACGAACAGCAGCCTTTAGTATCAATAACTCTACAGAGTTGCAAAATATAGGCAATCAACTATTAAGCGATAATGCACATTATCAACTAGCAGCGAATTCAGCAAGAGAATATGTGCTAGAAAAAAAAGGAGCTACCGAAGTAATTACGAATTACTTAAAGCAGCTCCAATATATTCAATAAATAAATATTAATTTTTGGCTAGATCAGCTAATGCATCGATCCAGATTGGGTGATCATTTAATCCGGGTACTAATTGAATTTTCTCACCACCTGCATGTTCAAATTCCTCTTGATATTCAACAGAAATTTCGAAAATGGTTTCAATACAATCGGCAACGAAAGCCGGACAAAACACTAAAATTTTCTTCTTACCCTCTTTTGCTAAATGCTCTATCACTTCTGATGCATAAGGTTGTATCCATGGGTCACGACCTAAGCGAGATTGAAACACAATACTATAATCTTTCTCTGGTATGTTCAACTGTTCTGCAATTCGATAGGCTGTTTGATAACATTGAGCAGAGTAGCAATATTTATTATTCTCTGTAATGGTCTTACAACAATCTTTTACTTTTTGACAATGATTTTTTTCTACGTCAGCTTTTATTAGTTGACGCACTGGTAAACCATGGAAACTAAATAAAATATGATCGTAATTATCTTTCACATAATCTTTACCAATCTCAGCAAATGCTTCAATCATTTTAGGTAATTCATAATATGAATTGATGAACTCAATTTTCGGAATGATTTGCCATTTGCCAACAATATCCATCACCTTCTCATGCACTGAACCTGTAGTAGCAGAAGCATATTGAGGGAATAATGGAATTACTTTAATGTCAAATATTTTCTTTTTGTAAAATTCATTCAATACGTTTTCGAGAGAAGGATTTTGGTAACGCATCGCTAAATCAACTTCATACTCTTCGCCCAATTTCTCTTGCAACATCTTCTTCACTCGCTTACCATAAACCATTAATGGTGAACCTTCGTTCGTCCAGATAGCTTTGTATGATTTTGCAGACTTCGGACCTCTAAAAGGAACGATAATACCTTTCACTAATAATGTACGTGCAACAACATTGAAATCAATCACACGAGGGTCCATCAAAAATTCATCGAGGTATCTGCGCACATCAGAAACCGACGGACTATCGGGTGTACCTAGGTTTACTAATAATATTCCTTTTTTAATCATCATCTTACCATTCTATAATAATACCTAATGTTGGCAATGTGCTACCATTAAGGTTATTCTCTAATTTTGTTAAATATCTTGTTGGATCATTCGGGTCAATCTGTGCATTACCATTCGCATCTCTTTGTAATAAAAATACTTGTTGTGCATTATACATAAAGCCCGTCACATTTTGAATGTCTAAAAATACGTTAAAAATAAATTTCTTGAAATTGTATTTCTTATCAACACGAATATCTAATTGATAAAAATCACCTAAACGAACTGCATTTAATCGGCTATAATCTAAATTTCCCTGAGGATTAACATCATAACTCGATTTGATAGATGAACCAGCAAAATCAATAGGTGTATAAGGTGCACCGCCTGAGTAACGCAACTTCGCTCCTAGTTCCCAATCTCTTTTAAATATCTTACCTCCTGTTAAACTCAAGAGATATCTATTATCCCATGATGATGCAACGTAATTATTGTTTTTATCTTGAAACTCACTTCTCACAAAGGTTAAAGCAACAATACCATAGAATCCTTTTTGTAATTTTTGTTGTGCTAATAATTCTAATCCGTAACTTCTTCCCTTCGTTAAATTAGCAACAGGTCTATCGCCTACTACTCCAAAGTCTACTCCTAGATTTGCTAATGGTATAATATCTCCGGATGTTTCTAACATTGGATAGTTGTCATATAATTTCAAGAAACCTTCAGCTGTAAATCGCAAGTTTGATAAGGTATTGTATTCAATACCAAAAACAATTTGATCATTACGTATGTACTGAACGTTCTTGTTTAGCAAGTTATTTAAAGAATCTCTATATCCTAACACAGTATATGCTGGCGTTTGAAAATAACGACCAGTATTAAAGTTCAAACTGATTTTATCATTGATTGCATACGATGCAGAGAAACGAGGTGAGAATTGATCAAGCGGATTAGTCATTGTCGATGAAAATGTATTTCCGTCTAACCTAAATCCTGCTGATAACTGTAATCTCTCTTTTAAATACCCTTTACTAGCTTGTGTAAATACTCCATATCTAAAAAAGTTCAATGTAGAAGTATAATCAATTAATCCGAATGGTGTATTGTTAAAAGTTTCATTTGTGTATTCTGCAGTTTCTAAACTAATACCTGAATTCAACTTATATCCCTTTATTCTATTAGTATTTTCAAGTCTGAACTTGTTTTCAATTTCTTTAGATGAATAATCTAACAAAGGCAATTTAGTTTCATCGTTATCTGGGTATTTGATCGTAGTATTTTTCAAATAGTTTCTCGACAACACAACTGTTGAATAACTATTTCCTCTATATCGTTTATAATTTAATCCGATCGTATAATTCGACTGCCCGAAATCTGGCAAGATTTGCAATTGATATTTTTGCACTTCTGTTTCATTAGCATCTAGGTTTAATTGAAAATCATCTAGCGCCCCTAAGCCTATTATGGTTAATTCATTTTTATCATCGAATTTCGTTTTTACTTTGAACTGCACATCGTTGTATTCTGGTAAGAATGGCAATCCGATTGCTCTAAATAAAAATTGCAAATAAGACTTTCTATACGAGAACAAGAAAGTAGTTTTTTTCGAAAGCGGACCTTCAAGTACTGTAGCTAAATCGCTAGAACCTAACGTTAATGAAGCTCCTAGCCTATCAGTTCTCCCTTCTTTAAATTTAAAATCAAATACAGAACTCAATGCATTACCTCTATTCACTGGGAAAGCACCTGAGTAAAAATCTACCTCACGCACAAAGTCTACGTTTATTAATCCGACCGGACCACCACCTGCACCTTGTGTAGCGAAGTGATTGATATTAGGTATTTCAATACCATCTAAATAAAATCTATTTTCATTTGGTGCACCACCACGAATGATGATATCGTTTCTAAAACTAGCAGACGAAGCAACACCCGGTAATGATTGAATCACTTTAGAGATATCACGATTACCACCTGGGTTACGTTTAATTTCAGATACGCCGATGGTTACTAAAGAAAGTGGACTTTCTTGAGGTTTGTAAAATGCAGAAGCTTTAACTTCAACTTCATTAATACTTTTAGATTCTTCATCGAGAGTAACATCTACAACTGCAGCTTTAGAATTATACACTTGCACTTCGTAAACTACTTTACTTTTGAAACCTATGTATTTAAACTCTAAATTATAGAAGCCAGGTTTTAATTGAGTGATTTGATAATTACCATCTAGATCAGAGAGTACACCTGTCGTTGTACCTTGTATAATCACCGATACAGAAGGTAAGGCCTCATTATTGATAGCATTTTTGATACTACCTTTAATGATACCCGTTTGAGCAAATGTTGTTATACTTAGTGTAATTAGAGTAACGCTAAGCAGTAAAATTTTTTTAAACATCCGAAGAAATATTAACGATTATTTTTTTCTGTTTTCAATGAAGTAACGAATAGGCACTATTAACATACCGAAGTTTTCGCCATGTTCTTTACCTAAGTGTTTATGATGCATTTTGTGTGCACGACGAATGCCACGCACATAAGTATTATCCCAATCGCGTAACCATTTAAAACGTTGATGAATGATGACATCGTGAACTAAGAAATAGCAAATGCCATAAAGTAAAATGCCTAGTCCGATGAAAAATCTGAAATCATTATAAATGCTCCCTGTTATAAAACAGTAAGCTGAGGGCACTGCAAAAATTAAAAAGAAGGCATCGTTTTTTTCGAAGAAGCCGGGCTCTATTTGGTGATGATCTTTGTGTAAGTACCACAAGAAACCGTGCATCACATATTTGTGAGCAAACCAAGCAACGAACTCCATGAAAGCAAAAGTGCCAAGAGTTATTAAAATATTAATCAACATGTTAGTACGATAATAAAACGTTTTTTACATTTTCCATCAACCACATAGGGGTTGAAGTGGCTCCGCAGATACCCACTTTATCGTTGGGTTCGAACATTGCCGGACTTAATTCATCAGCAGAGCTAACAAAGAAAGTATTGACATTGTTTTGGCGGCATACATCGTAAAGAATTTTTCCGTTCGAAGATTTTCTACCTGATACAAAAATTATTTTATCGTAATTCTTTACAAAATCGCGTAACTCTTCATCGCGGTTAGACACTTGGCGACAAATGGTATCATTCGCTTGAACTTCATAGCCTTGGCTAATCAATTCATTTTTAATCTTGTAAAATTTGTCAGTGCTTTTAGTGGTTTGACTATAGAGCGTAAATTTCTTAGGCAAATCCATTTCTTCTAATTCAGCAAGGTCTTGAAAAACCACAGCCTCATTATTGGTTTGACCTTGCAAACCGATTACCTCTGCATGACCGTGTTTACCATAAATGAAAATTTTCTCATTGTCATCGAATGAATTTTTCACTCGGTTTTGCAATTTCAAAACTACTGGACAAGAGGCATCCATCAAGGTGATGTTATTATCTAATGCCAATTTATAAGTCTCAGGCGGTTCACCGTGAGCACGAATTAAAACACGTTCGTTTCTAATTTCTTTTAAGTCATCGTGTGAAATAATTCTTAAGCCTTTCGCTTTCAAACGTTCCACCTCTTCGTCGTTATGAACGATATCACCCAAGCAATACAAATAACCTTGTTCTTGTAAGATTTCTTCAGCCATTTCGATGGCATATACCACCCCAAAGCAAAAGCCTGATTGTTGATCGATGTTGACTTCTAAGTTTAACATGTATTTATTTTTTTCAAAAGTAATCATAATACTGATAAGAGTACAAAAAACAAGCTTTGTACTATTAACAAAATATGAGCGATTGGGTTTGATTTATTGAAGTTTAATTTATTGAATACCAGCATAAAAACAAAGGCAGTAATGAACCAGGCGACATAATTCTGTACCGGCACCTCAACTGCTTGCCATACCCAATAGTCGAATTTAATGGCAATAGGCTCTATAAAGAAATCAATAATCGTCAATATTGCTGCTCCCATTAATGATTTTATGACTAGGGATGATACAGAATTTGAAGGAATCAAGCGATGTATATAGACTCCGGCTGAGTACACCAAAATTAGCCAGTTGATGCCGATCATGAGAGGAGTATTGAATATTTTGATGCCGAGAGTTGTTAGGTAAGTGTAAGCCCCGAAGATTTTTCCGGTATTTGTACCCACTGCCTCTATGCTGAAGGAAAATAGGAAAACGGAAAATAGAAAAAAGTAAAAATGGGTGTTCCAATCTTTATGGTTGAAGAATAAGATAAAAGTCATCAATAAAAGATGTGAGGGCACTAGTATTTTAAATAAGGGTATTAATTCATCTACGCTGAAACCGATGAGTCCGACGAGATGAAAAATAATTATAACCGCAATCGATATATTTTTTTTATTCAACATGATCTATAAAATCTGTACAAATTTTTGCTGATAGTAAAGCGAGAGGTATGCCTCCACCGGGGTGTACACTTCCGCCACAAAAATACAAGCCCTTCAATTTACTGCTTTTATTTGAATGACGCAGAAAAGCAGCGAATTGATTGTTAGAGCTATTACCATAAAGAGCCCCACGATGCGAAGAAGTTTTTGCTTCAATGCTTCTAGGGTCGAGTATATCTTCACAAACAATTAGAGGAGCGATATCGGTATTCAGCAATCGACTTAATTTTTTAATAATGTTTTCTCTGGATGTTGCAATTAATTCATCCCAATTCTGATTTTGATTGTTCGGCACATTAATCATCACAAACCAATTCTCAGAATTCTCGGGTGCATCGCTTTTATTTTTTTTAGAAGTGATGTTGATATACACTGTTGGGTCATCGGTAATTTTTGCAGCATCTATACAATCGAATTCGTGTTTATAATCTTTTGAGAAAAATATATTATGAACATCGAGTTGATCAAAGCTTTTATTGATACCCCAGTAAAATATAAGCGCAGAGCTAGACTTCGTTTGGTTGAGAATAGATTCAGGAGCAGTAATATCGTTGAGCAATTTTTTGTAGGTATGGTAAACATCCATATTACTTACAATTATATCAGCTTCGTAAAATTGATTTTTATTTTGATGAGTACATTCAATGCCCGATATATTTTTTGAATCATGAATAATACGATTCACTTTGCTTTGATATTGAAATTTCACTCCGAGAGATTCGGCTAGTTTAACTAAGGAATCGGTAATATGATACATACCAAATTTTGGCAGCCATGCACCGAACTCATGTTCGAGGTGATGAATCACATTCAATGTAGCCGGGGCTTTATAAGGATTTGAACCGTTATAGGTAGCATATCTATTGAAGAATTGTACAGCCTTATCAGATTGTAAAATCTCTTCGTTGGCTTTATTCATAGAGCGCATGGCATCAATTTGAGGCAATCTAAAAATAGATTGAATAGTGGGCCAGCGTAAAAAAGTTTTTAATCGATGTAAAGATCTTTCTAAGAAGACATGATAGGTAATATCGTAAATCGTTTTACTTTTTTGAAGAAATTTTTCGAGTGCTTGATAAGAGAGATTTAATTTCTCATGCATCTCTTTTTTGAATTTTTCTTTATCAGCATAGGCGGTCATTACGGTACCATCCTCATAAAAATAAACACAAGTTTTTTCGAGAGGCAAGTAGTTAAAATGATCACGCGGATTTTTATTGGCTAAGAGAAAAAGTTCATCGACATACTGGGGTATGGTAAACAAAGAGGGACCCGCATCGAAGCGAAATCCCTCTAATTTTATTTCAGATAATTTACCACCGGGGTAAGAATTATTTTCGAGGCATAAGACCTGATAACCTTTTAATTGCAGGCGAATAGAGGCAGCGATACCTGCGATGCCAGCACCAATTACAATGGCTTTTTTACGATGATCAGTATTCATTGAATGAAAACCTCCGCTTTATAAAAATGTTTTATTGAACAATTTTATTTTTCAATAAGTATTCAGCGATTTGAACAGCGTTGGTAGCAGCGCCTTTACGTAAGTTATCGGCAACAACCCATATGTTTACTGTGTTGGCTTGCGATTCATCTCTACGAATTCTACCTACGAAAACTTCATCGCGATTGTGAGCGTTGAGAGGCATAGGGTAGATTAGGTTCGTAGGGTCATCTTGTAAAATAATACCATCGGCATTCGCTAAAATATTTTTCAACTCATTGATCTCAAAATCATTTTCAAATTCAATATTCAGAGACTCTGAATGTCCGCCCATTACAGGTATACGCACCGTAGTAGCTGTCACTTGAATAGAATCATCTTGCATGATTTTTTTTGTTTCGTTGATCATCTTCATTTCTTCTTTGGTATAACCATTTTCTAAGAAGACATCAATTTGCGGTATTACGTTAAGGTCGATGGTATAAGCATAAGCCATTTCACCTTCGATACCTTGGCGTTCGTTCATCAATTGATTCACGGCTTTCACGCCAGTACCAGTAACTGATTGATAAGTAGAAACGACGATACGTTTAATTTTATATTTAGCATGTAAAGGCTTCAGAGCAACTACCATTTGAATGGTAGAGCAATTCGGGTTTGCAATAATTTTATCATTACCAGTAAGAATGTGTGCATTCACTTCTGGCACAACGAGAGCAATGTTAGGGTCCATACGCCATGCCGATGAATTATCGATCACCACCGTGCCTACTTCAGCAAAACGTGGTGCTTCATTCAAAGATGTTGTCCCCCCGGCAGAAAATAGAGCAATATGTGGTTTCGCTTTAATGGCATCATCCATGCTATGAACCTTGTATTTTTTCCCTTTAAATTCGATTTCATTTCCGACACTTTTTTCAGAAGCCACCGGAATAAGCTCAGTAACAGGGAAATTGCGCTCCTCAAGTACTCGGAGCATCATAGTGCCTACCAATCCGGTAGCACCCACAACAGCGATTTTCATAAATAATCCTTATTAAATAAACCTTATTAAATGCAGTTTTTTGAGAACTGTATTCTTGTAAACTTTGCAAATATGAGAAAGATTTTGTGGATGGTCGGATTATTTTTGAATTCTTTTGCGTTTGCTCAGTTAAGCGAAGATTTCAGTGATGGGGAGATGGTACATCAGCCGGCGTGGATTGGAGATACTGGGCGTTTCGTGGTGAATAACAATTTACAATTACAGAGTAAAAGTTTCTTCAGAGGCGACACTGCCTATATATCCACGAGTTCTAGCAATAACCTAAATACAGTTTGGGAGTTTTATGTACAGATGAATTTCGACCCATCGACTGGGAATTTATTTAGGTATTATTTTATCAGTGACAATGACATCTTAAATCAGAGTTTAAAAGGATATTATTTACAGATCGGAGAAAGTGGTAGTACTGATTCGTATGATTTCTTCAGACAAACAAATTCAAGTTCAACAAAAATTATTGATGCTGGGTCTAAAGCTAGAGCATACGTTGATACATTAATAACATTTATACGGATGGTACATGATCGAAATGGAAATTGGTATTTATATAGTAGATCGGTAGATAGTACAAACTGGACATTAGAGGGAACAACATTTGATGTGACACATAATGTATCGAATTACACAGGTTTGTACATAAGGCATACTTCCACAAGAAGTGATAAATTTATTTTTGACAATTTAAGTATACAGCAGTTTCAAGCAGATACTAGTTCACCAGAAATAATCTTCGCGACAGTAATAAATGATAGTACTATTAATATTGAATTTGACGAGACGATTGATACTATGAATGTTTTCAATAAAAATAGTTATGTATTAAATAACAATTCACATCCGAAGGATATACAATTCAATGTATTTAGCAATTCTGTAGATATAGTATTTTCTGGGTATTTACCAGATGGTAATAATGTTTTAAGACTCCCATTATACAAAGATTTATATGGTAATATTCAACAAACTTACGACTCAGTTTTATTTAGCTATGCAGCACCCATTGTGAGTTTGTATGGTGATATAATAATTACAGAAATAATGGCTGACCCCTCTCCTGCTATATCATTACCTGCAACAGAGTATTTAGAAATTTATAATCAATCAGAGAAGAATTTGCCATTAAATGGTTTTACGATTACAGATGGAACAAGCACTGGGATAATTGGAAATTATGTAATTGCACCAGAAGAGTTTATCGTATTATGTAGAGTTGTAGATACAGGTTTGTATAGAGGATATGGGCGAGTGATCGGACTAAACACATGGCCGAGCATGAATAATTTAAGTGATTCATTAGTGCTTAAAAATTCAAGAAATATAATAATAGACAATGTTAGATATGATATTAATTGGTATAAAGATGCATTAAAAAAAGATGGAGGTTATTCGCTTGAAAGAGTTGATTATACTAATCAATGTACAGCATTTTATAATTGGATGGCAAGTGCTTCACAGATGGGTGGTACACCTGGACAGAAAAATTCATATTGGATAGAGACACATGAAAATAAAATATTTAAAATCAATCATGTGATCATGAAGAATGATAGTACGATACAAATACAGTTTAGTCATATACCTGATACAGCGATTGCCATACAAAATTTAAAATACAAGTTGAATGGATTAAATGTATTTGCCAAAGAAATTAAATGGGTAAACGATAATCATCAAGAATTAGAATTGAAATTTGATTTTAAATTTTTGAGAAATCGTAATTACAAAATGAATATTGGCAATATACCAACAGGTGATTGTGTTTATTTAGAAGAGAACTTTATAACTATTCGACAAACTAATTTAGACGATACAAGCACTATCAGTATAACTGAAATAATGATTGATCCTAATCCACAGGTTGCTCTACCGAACTTAGAATACATTGAAATTTACAACCACAATAGTTATGATTTAGAAATTGTGAATTGGAAATTAAAATATAATAATACAGATTATCTGATACCAAATAAAAGGCTATTAGCAAATGAGTACTATATTATATGTCATGTAAAAGATACCTTAACATTTATGGAATTTGGGAATACAATTGGAATAATAAGTTTCCCAAGCTTATCTAATACAAGTGCTAAATTAAGTCTAGTTAATCACAAGGGTACAGTTGTAAATGAATTATTATACGATGTGAATTGGCATGATGAAATTTTCAAGAAAAATGGAGGATGGAGTTTAGAACAAATAGACCCTTTTTCAAAATGCAATGCTAGCACTAACTGGAATTCAAGTAAAGATTTATTAGGTGGTACTCCAGGATATGAGAACAGTACTAAAAACTTTTATTCAGATTTAATTGATTTAAAAGTAAACTCTATTAAAAATACCAATGACAAAATATTTGAAATAAAGTTCAATAAATCATTTATCGGCACTGGTATAAATCCAGCTCAATTTTATTTTGTAGCTAATAAACAGAACTTATACTTTCCAGATTCTGTTCAAGTGAGTACACCATTTTCGAAATCAGCTAAAATGTTTTTCAGTACAGCTATTCCAACAGGAACATATCAAGTAGTATGTCATTCGTTAAGCTATTGTGGAAGAAATGATACTAACGTTTACTACAAACTTGAAATTAGAGAGCAAAGTGAAAATGACGAAATTATCATCTCTGAATTAATGGTCGACCCTAGTCCGAGCGCTGGAATACCCGAGGCTGAATACATTGAGATTCACAACAAGGGTGATAGAAAATACGACTTGGAATTAATAATATCTGACAAAAGAAGTTCTGCTACATTTCACATTGATAGTATAGAGAGAAATGGATACTTAATCTTGACTGATATTATTAACCAAGAAAAATGGCTTGATTATGAGAATGTACTATTTATAAGTGATATGCCAAGTTTAAGTAATTCTTCTGATAGTATATATCTGAGTGAATTAGAAGGCGAAATATTAGATTCTGTTTTCTATAGTATAAATCAATGGCATGAAGACAATAGACTCGGTGGATACGCATTAGAATTATCAGAGAATAATTATAAATGCAAATCAGATGTCTTATGGGGAAATGCTTTAAACAATATAGCAGGAAGTCCGGGTTTCAAAAACTCTTTCACAATTGATCTGAATAAACTTAAGCCAGAAATAATATCAGAAACATTAATAGAGAACACGTATAGAATTCAACTTAATCAAAATATCGAATCAATTAATATTAATGGTAATCATCCGGAGTATATTTTATCATATTCAACAAAAGAGAAAACTATCAATATAGATTTATCACCAGAAATGAGTGATGAATTATTGAAATTAGAATTGTCAATCAAAACATGTTTTGATATAAATTTTGATACTACAGTATAC
>JBKCCA010000355.1:0-5012 GCA_046305595.1 bacterium | reverse complement strand
CTAGCTACTAGCTAATTTGTACTACCATTAAATGCATTGTTAGAATGTTAATAAAAAGGTAATACAAATCTGACATTCAAATGAATAATTATTACTTATTTTTATAAACCTCTTGCAAATACTGCATCTGGTTCATTGATTGAAAAAACTTAAACATTCAACATATGACCTGGAAAAAATTTAGTGGAGAAAACTTATCGGTAGACTTAATTTCTGAAGTCGAGAAAACTATTGAGAGAGAATATGAGATGGGCAACAAATTAAAAGTTTGTATCGGTACCGACTCTCAAGTAAAAGGAGATCAAATTGATTTTGCAACAGTGATTGTATTTCTACGCGAGCAGAAAGGTGGCTTCATGTACATCAACCAAGAGAAGATTACAAAGAAGATGAGCATCAAAGAGCGCATGTTAAATGAAGTACAACGATCTATTGAAACAGCTTATGCTTTATGTGATCTTTTAGATCTATACGATGTAGATTTAGAAGTACATGCTGATATAAATACAAATCCCAATTTCAAATCAAACCAAGCATTACACGAAGCAATGGGTTATATATTGAGTATGGGATTTGTATTCAAAGCAAAGCCTGAGGCATTTGCTAGTTCGTATTGTGCGAATAAAATGGTGCAGTAGAATTAGAATCTGTGGGTAATTCCAATTTTACCACCAGTGACATTACCACCACCAAATTCTAAGTTGATACCTGTTCTTGAATTGAAGAAGTATCTACCACCTACTTGTGCACCTAGGTCAAGCCCTGAATTGAAATCACCTGGATAACCACTCGGTGAACTCCATGAGTAGAATCCTAAGTTTAGTCCAGCATACACGTCCCATTCTTCATCAATGTCTAACAAGGTATTGAAGTGATAATTTCCATTTGCTTGAAAGCCAAAGATTGTATGACTGTATTTAACATCTTTAAAGCTTTCTCTATATGACCTAAAAGAGAGTTCAGCGCCTACGGTAATGTCTTTGCCTACCCCATGATCAAAGCCTACATAAACTGGTAAACCCCAACCTGAGAAACCGAAACCGGCATTTAATTGATTTTGACCTTTCGTCAACCTGCCCTGGGCAATTGCGAAAGTACTAGTAATTACTAGTGCGATGATTATTATTACTTTTTTCATGTTGTTAGATTAAAACAATATTTTCAAGTTAGTCATTATATGTGGCTATAAATTGAAATGCCAAAAATAAAACAATGAATAAAAAGTCGTGTTAACATGTTATGAAAATTTACACACAGATGTTTAAGCAAAATGTGCCGATAAGTATTGAAAAAGCTTGGGACTTTTTTTCGTCACCAAAAAATTTGGCGAAAATCACACCAGAACACATGGGCTTTATCATTACTTCTACTTATAACGATGAAAAAATGTACCCTGGTATGTTAATTACCTATAAAGTTAGTCCGCTTTTAGGCATACCCCTCGACTGGTGCACTGAAATTACTCATGTAGAGCAACATAAGTATTTTGTCGATGAACAAAGATTCGGACCATATGCTATGTGGCATCATCAACATCATTTCAAAGAAATTGAAGGTGGGGTAGAAATGATCGACATCGTTAATTATGCAATACCTTTCGGCTTCATTGGTAGAATTGCTAATAGCATTTTAGTAGAATCTGAAGTGAAGAAAATATTCGATTATAGAACCATTAAGATTGATGAGTTCTTCGGAAAATACAAGGCTTAATTAATTTAAGCCTTTTTTATTTCTCTATTTTACTATTTTAGTAAAATGAAGAGAATCTTCTTTACCCTATTATTCATTCAGTTGAGTAGCTATTTTGTTTTCTCTCAAGTCAATAATCGCTTGCTAGAAAATAATATTACTTATACTGATTCGAAATTTCAGTTGAATGTTTTCAATCATAATTACATGAGAAATTATGAGTACTTCAACAAATTTGCCGACGGACTCACCTATTTCGGAAGTATTTTACATCCGGAGATTATATACAATGCCGATAAAAATTTAAGCTTACAAGCAGGCTTATTCATTAGACAAGACTATGGTCGTGGCTGAATTTATGAAGAACAACCAACTTTTACCATTAACTACCATCCGGGGAAATGGCAAATAATTGCTGGTAAATTAAACGGCAATGTTACGCACCGCATGCCAGAGCCGATGTATAATTATGATCGTATTATTTACAATAATTTAGAATTCGGAAATCAATTTATTTATACCGATAGTAATTTAAAGTTTGATGCATGGATCAATTGGGAGAAGATGATTTATAAAATTTCTCCGACGCAAGAAGAGGTTTCTGGCGGATTTCATATTGACTATAAATTATTAAATGATAGAAAGCATAAAATTGAGATACCTGTTTCGGTGTTTGCTTATCATAAAGGCGGACAAATTGATACGCCTGATAGAACATTAATCACTTTGTTTAATAGTAGTATTGGTATAGATTATAAATACTTATACAATGAGAAGAAAGATCATTATGTATGGTTAGAGTCTCATATCATGGGCTATTTAGATTATTCGAATACCAAAGTTTACCCTAAAGATAATGGCTATGGAATATTGGCAACATTAGGTTGGAAATTCGGACATACCTCATTGAGTACTACCTATTGGCAAGGAAATAATTTCGTTGGTGTACATGGTGCACCCTTGTATCAATCGGCATCTACACAAATCAATAATGAGAACTTTTTCAGTACAGAGCGAAAGCTATTGTTCATCCGTTTAATTTCTGATTATGAAATTAATGATCAGTTCAGTATTTCATCACGATTAGAGCCCTACTTTGATATAAACAATCCGCAGTTTGAGTTTTCAAACAGTTTATTTCTGACTTACAGAAATCAGTTTGATTTAGCGAAAAATAAGTCGAAATAAGATTTAGCTTAGTATCTTTGCACGATGAAGGATGTTAGAGGCTATAATTCTTATAGTAATCACTTAGCTAAAAAATACAAAGGACAAAGAGTATTTAAAGTTATAGTTGATGGTGGATTTACATGCCCAAATCGCGATGGTTCTAAAGGTTATGGTGGATGTACTTATTGCAATGTAGATTCATTCACACCAGAAACTGCACGTAGTATGCCTAGCATTAAAGAACAGATGCAAAAAGGTATACGACAAGCGAAAGAGAATTACAGAGCCGACAAAATAATCGTTTACTTCCAACCTAATACAAATACCTACGCCCCTACTCATTTTTTAAAAATGATGTATGATGAGGCCTTGTCTTATTATACTGAAGACATCGTAGGTTTATCAATAGGCACTCGCCCCGATTGTATTGATGCAGAAAAAGCAAAACTATTAGAGAGCTATACCGATAAATTCGATGTTGACATTGAGATGGGTATGGAATCTATTTATAACGAAACTCTCGGTCAAATCAATAGAGGTTGCACACACGAAGATTTAGAAAATGCTTTGGCATTATTTGAAAATTCAAAAGTTGAGGTATGTGTTCATTCTATTTTCGGATTCCCTTGGGAGACTAGAGAGATGATGTTAGCTTATGCTGATGTTGTCAATAAATACAAGCAGATTAAATATATAAAGCTTCATCACTTACATATTGTTGAAGGCTCTATTATGGGAGTTCATTATAAGCGTGAACCTTTTAAATTATTCGAATTAGAAGAGTATGCAGAATTTCTTTCTGAATTTATACCGAGGTTGAGAGATGATGTGATTATACAACGATTGTTCGGACTTTCAGATCAAGACATGTTGATTGCGCCGAATTGGGGTTATAAGAAAGCCGTAATACAATCGATGATTGATAAAATAATTGTAAAGAATGGAGTCGAGCAAGGCTCTTATTTAAAACAAGAAAGGAGTTAATTTTCATTAAACCTTTTTCTTTTAGTATCTGTATTCTTTCACTACTTCTATTGCATACTTCACATTATCGAAAGGTATATCTGGCATAATACCATGTCCGAGGTTGAAAATAAAACCATCAGTACCTTTCATACGATCAAACAATTTATGAATTCTTTCTTTGATTACTTTTTTATCAGCGTATAAAACAAAAGGATCTAAGTTACCTTGTACTGCGATATTTTTTGGTAATCGATTTTTAATGTCTAATAAATCAACATTCCAGTCAATCGAAATCACATCAGGCTTAGCTTCTGCCATTAATGGCGCGAACACTGAACTACCTTTACAGAATGATATAATCGGGATGTTAGTTCTATTTAGACTAGCAATAATTTTTTGATTGTATTGGTGAGAAAATTCTTTGTAATCATCCCATGCTAAGGCTGTAGCCCAAGAGTCAAATAATTGTAGAGCATTTACACCAGCAGCAATTTGCATATTAAGATAGATGATTGTAACATCTGCAATCTTCTGCAAAAGTTTATGTGCTAGTTCAGGTTGATTATGAATAAAGAGTTTAGTCTTTTTAAAATCTTTAGAAGAACCACCTTCAATTAAATAACTCATTACAGTGAAAGGAGCACCAGCGAAACCGATTAAAGGCTTAGAACCATTCAATCTTTGTTGTATCACTTTGATAGCATCAGCAACATATTTCAATCGATCTTCGGTTCCATCAACTAATAATGCATTAATGTCGGCTTCAGATCTAACGGGGTTTGCGAAAGTCGGACCAACACCCGCTTCGAATGATAATTGTCCGCCCATGGCTTCGGCTGTCACTAAAATATCTGAGAATAAAATTGCAGCATCGACATCTAATAAATCGATTGGTAACATGGTTACATCAGCAGCAATTTCAGGAGTCTTGCACATTTCTAAGAAAGAATATTTGTTTTTTATCTCCCAATATTCTTTCATAAATCTACCAGCTTGTCTCATCATCCATACTGGTGGTCTTTCTGTAGGCTTAGACCAAGCGGCGTTTAAAAATAGGTTCTTCATTAATTTCGTATTGTGTATTGAGTATTGCGTACTGCGATCACATTATTTTGGAGCAGTACTATTTTCGTTTTTTCTTTTTTCGATTTTCTATTCGCTAATTAGTCTGTGAATTTGTATCCTAC
>JBKCCA010000354.1:0-3309 GCA_046305595.1 bacterium | reverse complement strand
TTTGGTTGTATTTGTCAAAATAGCTAAAATAGGATAATTATTATAAAATAGGTTTATCATGCATTTTCATATATTTGGATGTGATAAATACTATTAGAAATCAAAAAGAGTCAATTGTTTTATACGCCAACAATGCTTTCGTTGCTATACTTAACTTTATAAGTATAGCCTTTTTGTCACATGTATTGTTACCTAATGATTATGGATCATTCAAATATATGTTCATGATTATTAGTATTTGTGTCGCATTGGGTTCATTAGGTTTTTCTCAAGCTGTTTTTTATTATATCAATCAAGCCACAGATAAGATAGAAGAGTATGCTTATTTAAATGCCAGTCGATTTTGCTTAATTCTATCATTCGGCATTTCTATTATCATTTTCTATGTTTTAAATAATCTTTTAACAGTAGATCAAAGCGGATATGCATTTAATAAATACTATGGAGTATTAATCGGAATTATTTTTAGTGGTATTATTCAATCAATAGAATTAAATGTTTTTCTAAAGAACAGCTGCTCTTGGTTTTATTTTACCAATATGTTAAGCTCATATATTATCAGGTTGATTTTGTTTTATCTTGCTTATTTATATCAATCAGATTTATATACATATGTCAATATTTGGTTTCTAAATGCTTTACTGAGTACATTGATAAATCAGATATATCTTGAGTATTTATACGAAGGTGCTGCATATAAATTATCAAAGAAATATATTTTCCAAATCATAAAATACAGCATGCCTATTGGTATTGCATTGTTTTTTGGTGTGATATTAGTTCAGGTTGATCGAGTGGTTTTAACTTATTTATTTAAAGACCCAATAAAGCTAGCGATTATCAGTAATGGTAATTTCGAGGTACCTCTAATTACTGCCTTCTATGCTTCTTTCTCAACTATTGCTTTTCCGAAAATGTTAAAAGCATTTAATGCTAATAAGACATTAGACATGTTGAAATATAGATATGAATATCAAATTAATGTAGCTGTATTATTATTTCCGATAGTTTTATCTTTTATCTTCTTTAGTACTGAAATAATGAGAGTAGTTTTTGGTGAGTTTTACATCAGTAGCGCTAAACTATTTTCAGTTTATTCTATTACTTTTTTATTCAGATTTACGAGTTACCATGATCTGTTTTTGATTTCTAAAAAAACCAAATACATTGCTTTCATTCAAGCAGCTGAACTAATCTTTCATGTAGTGCTAACTTATGTGTTTATTCAAATGTTTAGTTTAATTGGTGCTAGTATTGCAGTATTAGTGACCAATATTTTTTATTTTATGGTGGCGAGTTATTTAGGATCGAGAGTGGTTAATATACCTTTGAAATTATTGTACCCATACAAAAGACTTTTTTACTTATTTATGAGTTCTTTAATAATATTAGCTCCTTTTTACTGGTTAATAATTAATATTGATGTATTGTATATCAAGGTAATTTTAATTGCTGCTTATACATCGATAAATATTATTACCTTATATATAATTAATAGTAAACAAAATGTCGCTTCAGTTTAGTGCGTTTAATCATAATGAATGGAAGAATTTGGTTGAAGAAAATCAAATAGATTCTTTGTTCTATCAGCCTGTATTTCATTCTATTGTTATAAAACGATATAACTGCGATTGTAGCTATTATCAAATAAAAGATAATTCTGAAACTATATTAGCATTACCAGTCTTTCATCGTAATAGAGACGCATCATTTATCACCCATTTTTTCTATCAAGCTGTTTATTTCAATGAGAAATTATCTGAACGTAAAAAGATAGAAGCATTTAATTTATTGGCTAGTTCATTAACTAAACATTTTGATAAAATTGACTTTAAGCTAGATCCGATTATAAATGACGTGCGAGCTTTTACATGGAATGCTTTTGAAAGTAAGGTTTATTATAGTTACCATTTGAACTTATCACTCGAACTAAATTATTCTGAGAATATTAATCGTCAACTTAAGAAATATGATAAAATCTATAAAGTTGAAAGACTCTCAAAGCTTAATGATCATTTGATTGATGCTCACATCCGAGATATGGTAAAAAATAAATTGGGTAAAGCAGAAGCTGTTCAAGTGAAACAATGGTTAAAAGATTTCCATGATCTTAATTTGTTAGATGTATTTGAGATGACAGATGAAAACGGACAAGAGCAGGGGAGTGCGATATATATAAGAGATAAAAATTCATCTTATTTAGTAGCTGTGATGTCGAACAACAGTAGTCAAGCTTTATTATACGATAAAGTGATTGAGTACTATCGATCTGAAAATATTAAGGAGATTGATTTATTAGGTGCTAATATTCAAAATGTAGCCATATATAAGTCACAGTTTGATGCTAAGCTAATTTCATATCATATAGTAAGTTATCGTAAAAACAAAGAGTGGGAGTCAATAAAAAATACAATAAAGCGTAAAATAAAGTCTATTTATAAATAGACATTTACTACCTTTGTAAGCCAATAAAAACCATAAAATCTTGGAAAATAATCAGCTTACCACCCTCGACACAGCCAAAGAATTAGGCTTATTACCAGAAGAATTTGAGAAAATCAAAGAAATTTTAGGCAGAACGCCAAATTTCACTGAATTGAGTATTTTCTCAGTTATGTGGAGTGAACATTGCTCTTACAAAAATTCAATTGTTTGGTTAAAAACCCTACCGAAAGAAGGTCCTCGTATGCTTGCTAAAGCAGGTGAAGAGAACGCCGGATTGGTTGATATTGGTGATGGTATTGCTTGTGCCTTTAAAATCGAATCACATAACCACCCTTCAGCATTAGAGCCTTATCAAGGTGCAGCTACTGGTGTTGGTGGTATTAATAGAGACATCTTCACTATGGGTGCTCGTCCGATCGCTCAATTAAATTCATTGAGATTCGGAGATCCTAAACTTGATCGTACCAAATGGTTAATCAAAGGTGTTGTTAAAGGTATTGGTGATTATGGTAATGCGTTTGGCATTCCTACTGTTGGTGGTGAAGTATTTTTCGATGAATGTTATAATATCAATCCGCTCGTAAACGCGATGTCGGCAGGTATTGTAAACGTAGGTGAAACGATCTCTGCTACTTCATACGGAGTTGGCAATCCGGTTTACATCGTCGGATCTGCTACTGGTAAAGATGGTATTCACGGAGCGGCTTTCGCTTCAAAAGATATTACAGAAGATTCTGTAAATGATTTACCTGCAGTTCAAGTGGGTGACCCTTTCCAAGAAAAATTATTATTAGAAGCTACTTTAGAAGTTATTAAGACCGGTGCGGTTATCGGTATGCAAGATATGGGTGCTGCTGGTATTAT
>JBKCCA010000353.1:0-1287 GCA_046305595.1 bacterium | reverse complement strand
AATTCTGGTATGCCTAATAACTAGTATCTGTTTTTTCTTAATTTTACGTTCTAAAATATTTCAAATGAACTATACCGTTACAGAACGATTTTTAAGATATGTAAAAATTGATACGCAGTCTGACCCTAATTCAAGCACTTGTCCTTCTACTGAAAAGCAGAAAAATTTAGGCAGTTTATTAGTTGCTGAATTATTAGAGATGGGTATCGTTGATGCCGAGATGGATGAGAACGGTTACGTGTACGCTACCATCCCCTCGAATACTGATAAGCAAGTACCGGTAATTTGCTTTTGTTCTCATATGGATACATCACCCGATTGCTCTGGTGAAAATGTAAATCCGATCATCCATAAAAACTACGATGGCAAAGACATCGTTTTACCAAAAGATCATACACAAATCTTAAAAGCTTCTGAACATCCGGCTTTATTAGAACAAATAGGTTCTGATATTATTACTGCGGATGGTACTACTTTGTTAGGTGCCGACAATAAAGCAGGTGTTGCTGAGATCATGGATGCTGCTTATCAAATAATGACGAACCCATCATTAAAACATGGTAACATCAAAATTTTATTTACACCCGATGAAGAAATTGGTAGGGGAGTTGATAAAGTAAATTTGAAAAAGTTGGGAGCAGATTATGCATATACAATAGATGGCGAAACACGCGGACATATAGAAGATGAAACATTTTCAGCAGATGGTGTAACTATTCAAATCAATGGTGTTGCATCACATCCGGGATTTGCAAAAGATAAAATGGAGAATGCTATAAAGATTGCATCAGAAATTATTGCAGCATTACCTAAAGATAAATTATCACCAGAAAGTACTGAAGGTCGCGAAGGATTTATCCATCCGACTTCATTAACATCATCGATGGAATCAGCAAAACTTTCATTTATCATTCGCGATTTTGACAAGAAAAAATTAGCTGAACACGAAGCGTTTTTAGAATCAATTGTAAAAGAGGTCATCAAAAATTATGCAGGTTCTACATATACTTTTGAAGTACAGAACCAATATCGTAATATGAAAGAAATTGTTGATCAGCATCCGCATATGATCGACTACGCTATACAAGCAATAGAGCACGCTGGCATGAAAGCACATCGCGGTGGAATACGTGGTGGTACCGATGGCTCACGATTATCATTCATGGGCTTACCATGCCCTAATATCTTCGCAGGTGAACATGCATTTCATTCGAAATTAGAATGGGTGTCGGTGGGGGATATGCGTTTAGTCGTGGATACGTTGGTGAATCTTGCAGAGATTTGGCA
>JBKCCA010000352.1:0-2162 GCA_046305595.1 bacterium | reverse complement strand
TGGGAACACGGACAATTAGAAGATGAGATAGATCAGAACTCATGGATAGTAGCATCAACTCAAACTGAGCAAGTGTTCAATGATGATCACAATGATTTTTGGAAAGATGCTGTAAAATCTCTAGGTCAAAAGTATGCACATATTGCTAACTTCCCAGAGAACCCACAATGGAATTAATATGAACTAGGGTAACCTTTACCTTTTAAATGTTCTGCTGATTTTTCAATTTTATTTTTTAAAGCTTCTTTGTATTCATCAACTTTTTGTGCGATGTCTAAATCAGATGCACCTAAAATTTGTGCTGCTAGAATACCTGCATTTTTTGAACCGTTTAAAGCAACAGTTGCGACTGGTATACCACCTGGCATTTGTAGAATAGACAATACTGAATCCCAGCCATCGATAGAGTTTGAAGATTTAACAGGGACACCAATTACTGGTAATGAAGTTAAAGATGCCACCATACCTGGTAAATGAGCTGCACCACCTGCACCAGCAATAATTACTTGCAAGCCACGAGCTCTTGCTGTTTTAGCATAATCGAACATTCTATCAGGTGTTCTATGTGCCGACACAACAGTCAACTCATAAACTATTCCTAATTCATTTAAAACTGATGCTGCTTCTTCCATTATTGGAAGGTCAGACTCTGAACCCATGATGATACCTACTTTTGCTTGCATGATGTAAAGATATATTTTTAGTTTTTATGCAATAACTTTTAATGTGTTTTTTACAAATTTCGCTTTTCTTATAGCTTCTTCTCTATTATCATCTACAACAGTTACATGTCCCATTTTACGAAATGGTTTAGTAATCTTCTTGCCATATAAATGCACGTAAACTCCTGAAAGTTCAAGTAGCTCTTCCATGCCTTGATAAATTGCATCTCCTGTATAAGATTCTTCTCCTAATATATTTACCATTACGGATGTGAACTTTGATGAAGTATCACCTAAAGGTTGATTGAATATAGCTCTAAGGTGCTGCTCAAATTGTGAGGTGATATTACCTTCGATGGTTTGGTGGCCTGAGTTATGCGGACGAGGAGCCATTTCATTGACCAAGATGTTACCATCTTTTGTTAAGAACATTTCTACAGTTAACAATCCGACTAATTCTAATTTCTCAGCAATATCTATAGCAATATTCTCTGCTTTCATTTCAGTGTAATTACTTACTTCTGCAGGTGATATTAAAAACTCTACAAGATTTGCTGTAGGGTGAAAATCCATTTCAACTAATGGAAAACATTTTACTTCTCCATTTTTATTACGAGCAACAATTACAGATATTTCTTTTTCAAAATCTACCATTCGCTCAATTAAAAAATCTTTTTCGAAAGCTAAATTTAAATCTTCTTTAGATCTAATTATTTGAACACCCTTACCATCATATCCATCTTTACGTGATTTTTGAACATAAGGCATTGACCAATTTGTTTTTTCTAATTCTGATTTGTTATCGATCAATAAAAAATCTGAAGTAGGTATTTGATGATCTTTCATCCATTGCTTTTGAATGCCTTTATCACGTATCATCTTTAAAACGGATGGTTGTGGAAATACCATCTTACCTTCTTTTTCTAATTTTTCTAATGCTTCAACATTTACTTTTTCGATTTCAATAGTTATTAAATCTACTGCTTGTCCGAATTTATATACCGTATCAAAATCAGTAATATCACCTTGTTGAAAATGATCACATATATTTTTACAAGGTGCATGCGCATCAGGGTCAATAACATGACAAGTTACGTTGTAGTTCAAAGCATTCTGAATCCACATTCTACCTAATTGTCCGCCACCTAATATGCCTACTTTTAAATCACCGTAAAATGTTTTCATTATAAAATATGTTCTTTTTTAATAATCTTTTGTAATTCTAATAATCCGCCGATGAGGGCTTCGGGTCTAGGCGGACATCCTTGAATGTACACATCAACCGGAACAATTTGATCAACGCCTTTTACCACATGATAACCATGTTGCCAGTATGGTCCGCCGCAATTTGAGCAAGAACCCATTGAAATCACATATCGTGGTTCAGGCATTTGTTCGTATAGTGTTTTGATTCGTTCAGCCATTTTAAAAGTAACGGTACCCGCCACAATCATCACATCAGAATGACGAGGTGAGGGGCGAGGGAAAATGCCAAAACGT
>JBKCCA010000351.1:0-1517 GCA_046305595.1 bacterium | reverse complement strand
TGCGGATTTAAAATTATAACATGAAGATCGCTTAAATCTAATTTCAATCTTTCTACGCCAGCACGAGCTAATAGAATAGCATCGAACTGTCCTTCTCTTAATTTTTGAATACGAGTAGGAACATTACCTCTAATATCATTTAAAATAATATCATCTCTAAACTCTAACATCTGCACTTTTCTTCGAGCAGAAGAAGTACCGAGTATTGCATTTTTTTTGAAAGATAAATACTGTGTTGTGTCAACAGATTCTTTACGAATCAATAAAAGTTCTGAAGGATCTTCTCTTTCTGAAACAGCTGATATTATTAAGCCCGGAGGAGAAAGAGTAGGTAAGTCTTTATGTGAATGAACTGCTAAATCAATTTCATTATTGAGTAAGGCATCTTCTAATTCTTTCGTGAAAAAACCTTTGCCTTCTAATTTATCGAGACTGAGGTGTTGAATTTTATCACCTTGAGTTTTGAAGATGGTAATACTAACATCAGCACCTACTTGTGTTAATCTATCTTTCACATGATGAGCCTGCCACAAAGCTAAATCACTGCCTCTGGAGCCAATCTTAATTTTCATCTTATTCATTCTTATATGAAGCTATTCTTTTATGAGGATGTCTTTAGCCATCACCATTGGTATGCTAATATATTTCTTCTCCATATAATTTAGCACTTTTTCTAAAACTTCTTTCGATTGCTCGTCTAAAGATTGAATATCGTCGGCAAATACGGACTGAATAGCGGTATTTCTAATTTCTTTTATTTTCTGTGGGACTTCTTGCAGGGCCAATTCAATTTTTCTTTGGCGCACTAATGGTCTGAATTCTTCTAAGTTTTCTTCGATGATTTGTTCAGCTGAGCATAATTCAGCATAACGATCGTCGATGTTTTTCTTGATAGTTTCTTGAATACTTTCGATGTTGATGAAATGTAAATTATTTTTCAAAACATCTTCGTGAGTGTCATTCGGAATTGCTAAATCTAAAATGACTTTTTTATCAGTCTCTGTATTTAGCAATGAATTGTATATTTCTGGCGTAATGATAGGATCTGTTGAACCAGTACAAGTGATGATCACATCAAAGCCTTCGTTATAAGATTTAAGTTGTTCTAGAGCTAAAGCTTTACCATCTAACTCTTGTGCTAATAATTCAGCTTTCGCTAAAGTTCTATTGAATACGGTGAAGTTATTATGCTTGTGCTTTTTAAGGTATTTAGCAAAAAGCTGATTGGTTTCACCTGCTCCTATGATTAAAAATCTGGTTTTATCGTTTATTGCTAATTCACGCAACATACGGTAGGCAATTGATACCACCGAAATGGGTTTCTCTGAAATTTTAGTATTGGTATAAATTTCTTTAGCAGTTTTAACAACTCTACTCATGCATAATCTTAAGAAATCGCCAGTGAAGCCAAAAGCTCTACACTCATCATAAGATTGACGTACTTGAGCTAAGATTTCTTTTTCACCTACTACTAATGATTCTAATGAACTAGAGACACGCATTAAATGATTAAGAGC
>JBKCCA010000350.1:0-10564 GCA_046305595.1 bacterium | reverse complement strand
CCTTTGGAATGGCCCAAAACTTCCAAACAGTATGAACCATATGGGTTCAATTAAACAATCAAATCTTTATAGCATTGGCAAAGAAAGATATTCAATTGCAAGAAAGAGTTAATTTTGCATCTGTAAAACAAGCCCTGGATTATCCAGACTTTTTAGATGTACAACTAGAATCTTTCAGGGAGTTTTTCCAATTAGAAACTACTTCCGACAACCGTCACACAGAAGGCTTATTTAAAGTTTTCTCTGAGAACTTCCCAATCACTGATTCACGAAACATCTTCGTATTAGAGTTTCTCGATTATTTTATCGACCCACCTCGCTACGATCTTCAAGAATGTATCGAACGTGGTCTAACGTACAGCGTACCTTTGAAAGCGAAACTTCGCCTTTCATGTAACGACGCTGAACATGAAGACTTCGAGACTATCGTACAAGATGTATATTTGGGTACTATCCCTTATATGACCCCTAAGGGTACTTTCGTAATCAATGGTGCAGAACGTGTAATCGTATCTCAATTACACCGTTCACCAGGTGTATTCTTTGGACAGTCACGTCATACGAACGGTACTAAATTGTACTCTGCTCGTGTGATTCCTTTCAAAGGATCATGGATCGAATTTGCAACTGACGTTAATAATGTCATGTTTGCTTACATCGATCGTAAGAAAAAATTCCCTGTTACTACTTTATTACGTGCTATCGGATACGACTCTGATAAAGACATCTTAGAATTGTTTGACTTAGCTGATGAAGTGAAAGTTAGCAAATCAGGATTGAAGAAATTAGTTGGTCGTAAACTTGCTGCTAGAGTTTTAAAGAAGTGGGTTGAAGACTTCGTAGATGAAGATACAGGTGAAGTTGTTTCTATCGATCGTAATGAGATTATTTTAGAACGTGAAACTATATTAGAGGATGATCATATTGACATGATCATTGAAGCAGGTGTGAAAACTATCATCTTAACTAAAGAAGATACAAACACTGCTGACTACTCTATCATTTATAATACTTTACAAAAAGATACTTCTAACTCTGAAAAAGAAGCGGTAGAATATATCTATCGTCAGTTAAGGAATGCAGATCCACCTGACGAAGAAACTGCTAGAGGTATCATCGAACGTTTATTCTTCTCAGACAAACGTTACGATTTAGGAGATGTTGGTCGTTACAGAATCAACCGTAAGTTAAACTTAGATACTCCAAATGAAGTGAAAGTATTAACGAAGAGTGATATCATTCAAATCGTTAAATACTTAATTAAATTAATTAATTCAAAAGCTGAAGTCGATGATATCGATCACTTGTCGAATCGTCGTGTTCGTACAGTAGGTGAGCAATTATATGCTCAATTCGGTGTTGGTTTAGCTCGTATGGCTCGTACCATACGTGAGCGTATGAACATTCGTGATAACGAAGTTTTCACACCTACAGACTTAATTAATGCTCGTACACTTTCTTCTGTGATTAACTCGTTCTTCGGAACAAACCAGTTATCACAGTTCATGGATCAAACCAACCCATTAGCGGAGATTACTCACAAGCGTCGTCTTTCTGCCCTTGGCCCTGGTGGTCTTTCTAGAGAGCGTGCTGGTTTCGAAGTTCGTGACGTTCACTATACTCACTATGGTCGTCTATGTACTATCGAAACTCCTGAAGGTCCGAACATCGGTTTGATATCTTCATTATGTGTTCATGCGAAAATCAATAATTTAGGTTTCATCGAAACTCCTTATAGAGTGGTAGAAAATGGTAAAGTTGCGGTTAAAAAACCTGTGATTTACTTATCTGCTGAAGATGAAGACGGAAAAACTATTGCACAATCAAACGCACAATACGATGAGAAAGGAAATTTCATTTCGCCACGTGTTAAATCACGTTTCGAAGGTGACTTCCCAGTTATCGAACCTGAGCGTATAGATTTGATGGATGTTGCTCCTAACCAAATTACCTCAATCGCTGCTTCGTTAATTCCGTTCTTAGAACATGATGATGCGAACCGTGCATTGATGGGATCGAACATGCAACGTCAAGCTGTTCCATTATTAAAACCAGAAGCTCCAATCGTTGGTACTGGCTTAGAAGGTCGCGTTGCTCGTGACTCTCGTGCTTTAATCAATGCAGAAGGTGACGGTGTAGTAGAATATGTTGACGCAAACGAAATTGTTATTAGATATAATCGTACTGAAGATGATCGTTTAGTATCATTTGATGGCGATACAAAATCATATAGCTTAATCAAATTCAAAAAGACCAACCAAAATACTTGTATGAACTTAAAGCCTATCGTAAGAAGAGGTCAGAAAGTTTCTAAAGGACAAGTAATATGTGAAGGTTATGCAACTGAAAACGGTGAACTAGCATTAGGTAGAAACTTGAAAGTGGCATTCATGCCATGGCAAGGTTACAACTTTGAAGATGCGATTGTAATATCTGAAAGAGTTGTACGTGAAGATATCTTTACTTCTTTACACATTGAAGAATTTGAATTAGAAGTTCGTGATACAAAACGTGGTGAAGAAGAATTAACTTCTGATATCCCTAACGTATCTGAAGAAGCTACTAAAGAATTAGATGAAAACGGTATCATTAGAGTTGGTGCTGAAATCAAAGAAGGTGATATCTTAATCGGTAAAATCACTCCTAAAGGTGAAACCGATCCATCACCAGAAGAAAAATTATTACGTGCCATATTTGGTGACAAAGCAGGTGATGTGAAAGATGCTTCATTGAAAGCTCCTCCTTCAATCAAAGGTGTTGTTATCGATAGTAAATTATTTAGCAGAGCTAAGAAAGAGAAGAAGAGTGATGAGAAGATTATCTTAGATAAACTAGATAAAGAGCACGATAAAAATTGCGAAACATTAAAGAATATTTTAGTTGATAAATTATTCGTTTTAGTAAGTGGTAAAACTTCTCAAGGTATCTACAATGTCTACAAAGAATTGTTAGTTGCTAAAGGAGTGAAGTTTACTCAAAAAGTGTTAGCTGAATTAGAGTATAATAATATCAATGCTACTAAGTGGACAACTGATGAAGATAAGAATGATCAAATTAAAACTTTGATTCATAACTACAACATCAAGATGAACGAAGAATTAGGTGCATACCGTCGTAAGAAATTTGCGATATCAGTAGGTGATGAATTGCCTGCAGGTATTGTACAAATGGCGAAGGTTTATGTAGCTAAGAAACGTAAACTTAAAGTAGGTGATAAGATGGCAGGTCGGCACGGTAACAAAGGTATTGTCGCTAAAATCGTTCGCGATGAAGACATGCCGTTCTTAGCTGATGGTACGCCAGTAGATATTGTACTAAACCCTCTAGGTGTACCTTCGCGTATGAACTTGGGTCAGATTTACGAGACTGTTTTAGGATGGGCTGGTAAAGAGTTAGGTGTTAAGTTTGCAACTCCAATCTTCGATGGTGCTTCACATGATGAAGTGGAAGAATGGGTATCAAAAGCTGGCATCCCTGCATCAGGTAGAACATACTTACACGATGGTGGAACTGGCGATCGTTTCGATCAACCTACAACTGTTGGTATCATCTATATGTTGAAACTAGGTCACATGGTTGACGATAAGATGCACGCTAGATCTATCGGTCCTTATTCGTTGATTACTCAACAGCCGTTAGGTGGTAAGGCACAATTCGGTGGACAGAGATTTGGTGAGATGGAGGTTTGGGCGTTGGAGGCATTTGGTGCTGCTAACATCCTACAAGAAATCTTAACTGTGAAGTCTGACGACGTTATCGGTAGAGCGAAGACCTATGAAGCAATTGTTAAAGGAGATAACTTACCTACTCCAGGTGTTCCTGAATCATTAAATGTATTGGTTCATGAATTAAGAGGCTTAGGCTTAGATATCACTTTAGACTAACATCAAAAAAGAAGAATATGTCATATAAAAAAGATAATAAGATCAAAAGTAACTTCACTCAGATCACGATCAGTTTAGCTTCACCAGAATCTATTCTTGAGCGTTCTAGTGGTGAGGTGTTAAAGCCTGAAACGATCAACTATCGTACTTATAAGCCTGAGCGTGACGGATTGTTCTGCGAAAGAATTTTTGGTCCGGTTAAGGATTACGAATGCCATTGCGGTAAATACAAGCGTATTCGCTACAAAGGTATTGTGTGTGATCGTTGCGGTGTTGAAGTTACTGAAAAGAAAGTACGTCGTGAGCGTATGGGCCACATAGCATTAGTGGTTCCGGTTGCTCATATCTGGTACTTCCGTTCATTACCAAATAAAATCGGTTACTTGTTAGGTTTACCTACTAAGAAATTAGATTTGATTATTTACTATGAGCGTTATGTAGTTATTCAAGCTGGTATTAAAGAAGCTGATGGTATCAATAAAATGGACTTCTTAACTGAAGAAGAATATTTAGATATCTTAGATACTTTACCAAAAGAGAATCAATATTTAGATGATAAAGATCCTAATAAATTCATCGCCAAAATGGGTGCTGAAGCATTAGAAGATTTATTGTCACGTATCAACTTAGACGAGTTATCATTTGACTTACGTCATAAAGCAAATACTGAAACTTCACAACAACGTAAAAACGAAGCTTTAAAGCGTTTACAAGTTGTAGAAGGATTTAGAGATGCGAACAAGCATATTGAGAATCGCCCTGAGTGGATGATTGTGAAAATCGTACCCGTAATTCCACCAGAATTACGTCCGTTGGTGCCTTTAGAAGGTGGTCGTTTTGCAACATCTGACTTAAACGATTTATACAGAAGAGTAATTATCAGAAACAATCGTTTAAAGCGATTGATTGAAATCAAAGCTCCAGAAGTAATCTTACGTAACGAAAAACGTATGTTACAAGAGGCAGTAGATTCATTATTTGATAACTCACGTAAAGTTAATGCTGTTAAGACAGAAGGTAACCGTGCATTAAAATCACTTTCAGACATATTGAAAGGTAAGCAAGGTCGTTTCCGTCAGAACTTATTAGGTAAGCGTGTTGACTACTCTGCTCGTTCTGTAATTGTTGTAGGTCCGACATTGAAACTACACGAATGTGGTTTACCGAAAGACATGGCAGCTGAATTGTTCAAACCATTTATCATTCGTAAGATGATCGAAAGAGGTGTGGTGAAAACAGTAAAGTCTGCAAAGAAAATTGTTGATCGTAAAGACCCTATCGTTTGGGATATTTTAGAAAATGTTTTGAAGGGTCACCCGGTATTATTAAACCGTGCTCCAACATTACACCGTTTGGGTATTCAAGCTTTTCAACCAAAATTAATTGAAGGAAAAGCAATTCAGCTACACCCATTAGTATGTACAGCATTCAACGCCGATTTTGACGGTGACCAGATGGCTGTTCACGTACCACTAGGTAACGCTGCAATCATGGAAGCTCAAGTATTAATGCTTGCTTCACATAACATCTTAAACCCTGCGAATGGTACGCCAATTACAGTACCTTCACAAGACATGGTTTTGGGTCTTTACTACATGACAAAAGGCCGTAAAACTGAACCAGGTAAGATTGTTAAAGGTGAGGATAGAATTTTCTATTCAGCAGAAGAAGTAATCATTGCATTGAATGAAGGTCAACTTGATTTACATGCTTGGATAAAAGTTAAGACACAGACTAAAGAAAATGGTCAAGATGTTACTAAATTAATTGAGACTACAACTGGTAGAGTATTATTCAACCAAGTAGTACCAAAAGAAATGGGTTACATCAATGAGTTATTAACTAAGAAATCTTTGAGAGACATTATCGGTGACATCGTAAAGGTTACAGGTATGGATCGTGCAGCTCAGTTCTTAGATGCAATCAAAGAATTAGGATTCAAGATGGCATTCAAAGGTGGCTTGTCATTTAACTTACAAGATTTAACAATACCTGCAGAGAAGTCAAAATTAATTGATCAAGCTTCTGGAGAAGTTGAAGAAGTAATGAGTAACTATAACATGGGTTTCATTACTAACAACGAAAGATATAATCAAATCATTGACATCTGGACACGTATTAACTCACGTTTAACAGATAACGTGATGAAGCAATTAGCAACCGATAACCAAGGATTTAACTCAGTTTACATGATGTTAGATTCAGGTGCTCGTGGTTCTAAAGAGCAGATTCGTCAGTTATGTGGTATGAGAGGTTTGATGGCTAAGCCACAAAAATCAGGTTCAGGTGGTGAGATTATTGAGAACCCAATCTTATCAAACTTTAAAGAAGGTTTGTCGGTATTGGAGTATTTCATTTCTACTCACGGTGCTCGTAAAGGTTTGGCCGATACAGCGTTAAAAACTGCCGATGCGGGTTACTTAACTCGTCGTTTAGTTGACGTTGCACAAGACATGATTGTTAATGAAGAAGATTGTGGTACTTTAAGAGGTATCTTAACTTCAGCATTAAAAGATAATGAAGAAGTTGTTGAACCATTATACGATCGTATTTTAGGTCGTGTATCAGTTCACGAAGTAATAGACCCTATTAGCGGTGAATTGTTAGTTGGTCAAGGAGAACAAATCACAGAAGAAATTGGTAAAGCAATTGAAGCATCAGCTGTTGAAGCTGTAGAGATTCGTTCAGTATTGACTTGCGAAGCTAAGAGAGGTGTTTGTGGTAAATGTTATGGTAGAAACTTAGCGAGTGGTCGAATGGTTCAAAGAGGTGAAGCTGTCGGTGTTATCGCTGCTCAGTCAATCGGTGAACCTGGTACACAGTTAACACTTCGTACATTCCACGTGGGTGGTACTGCATCGAACATCGCAGCAGAATCTACTATCGTTGCTAAATTTGAAGGTAAAGTTGAGTTAGAAGGTATTCGTACGGTAACTCACAAAACTGAAGACGGTAATGTTGAAGTAGTATTAGGCCGTTCTGGTGAATTCAGAATTGTTGATGAGAAGAGTGGTAGAATTATCATGACTAATAACATTCCTTATGGTGCTTATTTGTATGTTAAAGACGGACAAAAAGTAACTAAGGGTGATACAATTTGCGGATGGGATCCATATAATGCGGTAATCATTTCAGAGTTTGATGGTAAAATCGAATTCGAATTTATCGAAGAAGGTATCACTTTCCGTGAAGAGTCTGATGAACAAACAGGTCACAAAGAAAAAGTTATTATCGACAGTAGAGATAAAACAAAGAACCCTGCAATTAAGATCGTTGATAAGAAAGAAGTTATTAAATCTTACAACATTCCAGTAGGTGCTCACATCGCTGTAGATAAAGGTGATAAAGTAATTGCCGGACAAGTTATCGTTAAGATTCCTCGTTCAACTGGTAAGACAAGAGATATTACAGGTGGTTTACCAAGAGTAACAGAATTATTTGAAGCTCGTAACCCATCGAACCCAGCAGTAGTAACAGAAATTGATGGTGTAGTAACTTTAGGTGGTGTTAAACGTGGTAATAGAGAAATTACTATTGAATCAAAAGATGGTATTACTAAGAGATATTTAGTTCCATTATCTAAACACATTTTAGTTCAAGATAATGACTTTATCAAAGCAGGTATGCCATTATCTGATGGTTCAATTACTCCTTCTGATATCTTATCAATTAAAGGACCTTCTGCAGTTCAAGAATACTTAGTAAATGGTGTACAAGAAGTTTACCGTTTACAAGGTGTGAAGATCAATGATAAACACTTTGAAGTTATCGTTCGTCAGATGATGCAAAAAGTAATCATTGAAGATCCAGGAGATACTAAATTCTTAGAATTAGAAACTGCTGATAAGTTTGACTTCATGACAGAGAACAATTGGATCTATGACAAGAAAGTTGTTACAGACCCAGGAGATTCTCCGAATGTGAAAGCCGGACAAATCATTAGTGTTCGTAAATTAAGAGATGAGAACTCTGTATTAAAGAGAAAAGATGCTAAGTTGGTTGAATCGAGAGATGCAATCTCTGCAACATCAAGTCCGTTATTACAAGGTATCACTCGTGCATCATTAGGGACTAAATCGTTTATCTCTGCGGCTTCATTCCAGGAGACTACGAAAGTATTGAACGAAGCAGCGATACATGGTAAGGTTGATATATTAGGTGGATTGAAAGAAAACGTAATTGTTGGACATTTAATTCCATCTGGTACAGGTATTCGTAAATACGACAAAATGATTGTTGGTTCTAAAGAAGAGTACGAAGCTTTATTAGCTTCTAAAGAAGACTAGTCTTTTTATATCAATAGATAAATAAAAAAGGCTCTCGAGAAATCGGGAGCCTTTTTTTATGTTCATATGTTAAGTTAATGTTAACCTTTCGTTACGCTTAGGTTAAAGTATTGCGCTAAATTAAATTAGTGTTAATTTTGACACCTTTAAGGTTAAAATAACATTGAGTTAATGTTAAACACTTAACCTTAAGTAAACACTAAATTTTTAAATATGCGCCAATTTTACCTGATTGTACTAGTAGTTATCGTATCTATTTTTTCTTCGGATGTTCAAGCTCAAGATAATACTCAACTTGGACTCAGCAATAACAAGAAAGTAAAGGAGTGGTATGATAAAATTCAATTAAGAGGTTATGCTCAGATTAGGTACAATAGATTATTAGAAACCAATGGTCAATTGAGATGTGATCAGTGTGACAGAAGTTGGGGCGAGAACGGTGGTTTCTTTTTACGACGTATGCGTTTAATTTTCTCAGGTCAAATTTCAAAGAGAGTATATATTTATATTCAGCCAGATTTTGCAAGTTCAGCGAGTTCGACTAGTTTGCATTTCGGACAAATTCGTGATGCTTATTTTGATTTAGGGTTTGATGATAAAAATGAATTTAGATTAAGAATCGGACAAAGTAAAGTTCCTTTCGGTTTCGAGAACATGCAGTCAAGTCAAAATAGATTACCACTTGATCGTAACGACGGATTAAACTCTGCCGTTGCAAATGAACGAGATTTCGGTGCGTTTTTTTATTGGGCACCAGAATCTAAAAGAAAACTATTTTCATCTCTAGTAAGAGATGGTTTAAAAGGTTCTGGCGATTATGGAATTTTTGCATTTGGTTTATATAACGGACAAACTGCTAACAAGCCAGAGCAAAATGATGAACCACACGTAGTAACTAGATTAACATGGCCTGTTGAAGTAGGTTCTCAAATTATAGAAGGTTCATTGCAAGCATACACTGGTAAATATGTAGTAACATCTGATCAATTAAATGCATCTACAAAAACAACAAAAGATCGTAACTATACTGATAGAAGAGTAGCAGCAACTTTTGTTCTTTATCCGAAACCATTTGGTATACTTGCTGAATACAATTTAGGTGAAGGCCCTGAATTTAATAAAAACACAGACTCTATAGAAGTACAAAGACTAAGTGGTGGTTTTATAACATTAACTTATATGTTTAAATATAAGAACCAGGTGTTTTTACCTTTTACTAGGTTACAACATTTCGATGGAGGTAAAAAGTTTGAAACAGATGCAAGAAGTTATAATGTGGATGAGTTAGAAATTGGAGTTGAGTGGCAACCAACACCTTCGTTTGAATTAGTTACGATGTATACTTTCTCAAAAAGAAGATTCGAAGATTATAAATTACAAAACAATTTACAACAAGGAAGCTTGTTAAGATTGCAAGCACAGATAAATTTTTAATTGAAACTCAATTTATTATCTTTATTGCATAATCTTATACAATGGAAAATCAAAACGATCAAAATCAAATTAACATAGAGCTTAGCGAAGAAATTGCTGAAGGTATTTATTCAAACTTAGCAATCATCACTCATTCTAATGCAGAGTTTGTATTAGACTTTATAAGAATGATGCCAGGTGTACCTAAAGCAAAAGTAAAATCAAGAATTATTTTAACACCTCAACATGCAAAAAGATTATTAGCAGCAATGTCTGATAATATAAGAAAGTATGAAGAGTTACATGGTAAGATAAAGCTTGAAGAACAAGCTTTCCCACTAAATTTCGGTGGTCCAACAGCACAAGCTTAAATAAAAAAAGCGCTCAATTATCGAGCGCTTTTTTTATTTGTATATTTTTATTCTTCTTCTGATTTATTCTTCATTGCCATCAAAATTTGATAAGCACCTTTTTCAACTATTTTCGATTTCTTTAACTCATCGCTGGCATTTAATATTTCTGTATATCCATTATCTGAACTCCCCGATTTGATAGAGACTAATTCAAATGTTGAACCATCTTTAGAAATTATTAAATATTCTTTGTTCTCGAAACGTTGAATCGAACTACTTGGTATTGCTAATGATTGATGTAATGATGATTCAATTTCTACGTTCATATACATGCCTGGTAACAATGCATGATTTTCATTTTCGAAATGACAATGTACATCTATAGCCTTATTCTCATTAAGATCTCTACCAATTAAAATTATTTCAGCGTCATACTTTTTATCTGCAAACTCGTTGCTAAACGCTGATACTTTTTGTCCGATCGATAATGCCTGTATATCTTTCTGATAAATTTGAATATTTAAGTGAATATCATCTGGATTAATTAATTCAAATAAAACATCATTAGAAGATAAGTATTTGCCTACATTGAAATTGACTGTAGGCAAATACTTATCTTCTAATGATG
>JBKCCA010000349.1:0-3947 GCA_046305595.1 bacterium | reverse complement strand
AGATTCAATCTTCGATTTTAGATTGGATGTACCTGCTGAATGTGCGAGGAAATTGAGAGATAATGAGGTCGACATCGGACTTATACCTGTAGCTACCATACCTGAAATACCTAATGCAAATATCATTTCTGATTTTTGTATTTCAGCTGATGGTGAAGTAAATTCTGTCTTCTTGTTTTCGAATGTACCTGTTCATGAAATCAAGAAAATTTATCTCGATAACCACTCTAGAACTTCTAATAAATTATGTAAACTTCTAATTGAAAAACATTGGAAAATAAATGTAGAATGGCAAAGTAGATCAACTGATTTAGTAGATATAAATGATTCAGAAGCCTTTGTTTTAATAGGGGATAGAACTTTTGATTTAATTGGTCAATATGATTATCAATATGATTTAGCTGAAGAATGGAAAAAATATAATGGATTGCCATTCGTGTTTGCAGCTTGGGTAGCAAATAAAGAAATTGATAAAGCATTTATTGAAAAATTCAATAATGCATTAGCTAATGGAGTTCTAAAAGTTGAAGAAGTGATATCTGAAAACTCAATCAAAAATTTTGATGTTGAAGATTATTTAAAAAATAAAATTCAATATCGCTTAAATGACGATAAACATAAAGCAATAGACCAGTTTCTAAATACTCTTTAACTCATCCCAAATCGTATCAATCATTTTGTTCATTGCAGCATCTCCATTTTCTAAAAATTGATTGCTAATTCTATTTGCCAAAATCAATGATATTGAACTTGCCTGAAAACCAAAATACCTCGATAGTCCCAATATACCCGCCGTTTCCATTTCGAAATTTGTAACGATACTGCCTTGCCAATTTATCTCTTTTAAATTCTCTAATACGGATGGTACGGGCCTGTCAAAGATAAATCGACCTTGAGGGTGATAAAATCCCTGGCAAGTAGCTGTTATGCCGTTTTTACATATTTTTTTGAATGTATTCAATAGGTTTTCAGATGCTTTTATAGCATATGGATTTATAAATGGAAAATCTCTTTTAATACAGATGTTTACTAATTCTTCTAACTCAAGCTCTGTTTGTAGCTTTTTAACCGGATAATAATGCATTAATCCCTCTAATCCGATCGCATATTCGCTTTGCAAATAAGTACCTAATGCAATTTCTTCTGATAATGTACCACTCGTACCAATTCTAATGATATTTAATTCTTGAGGCTTCTCCTTAAGGCTTCTAGTTCTTAAATCAACTTTGCTTAGAATATTTAATTCATTGAAAACGATATCAATATTATCAGTTCCAATTCCGGTCGACAATACTGTGAAAGCCTTGCCAGCACTAGTTCCTGAGAGTACATGAAATTCTCTATTTTGTTTCTCACAGCTTATTTTATCAAAATATTTCTTGAATTTTTGTACCCTATCAGGGTCACCAACTGTGATAATAGTATCATTTAAATCTTCATTCAATAAATTTAAATGATAGACACTATTATCACTATTTAATATTAATTCTGAGCTTGACTTTATGTTCATAAAGGCTATTAAATGTTATAATGTTAAAAAAAGGTTTTCAATTATTTGCTTTTAATTCATATCTTCATACAAAACCTAAGATTATGTATAGAGAATTTACAAGAATTCTGGTACCGATGGATTTATCGCCCACATCAATTATCGCGTACAAACATGCAGTTTTTTTAGCTAAACATCTAAAATCTGAAGTATATCTACTTCATGTAAAAGAGACAACCACAGTAAATAACCTTATTCGTAATGTGTTTGTTAAAGAAAAAGATAATTCTGAGAAAGATGTTAACGTAATCAATGCAAAGTTTGATGAGTTTATTTCTGATTTGAGCAACCAAGGTATCAAAGCACATAAAAAAATAATGGAAGGAACAGTATATGTTCAGACATTAAATTATGCTAAGGAAATGAATGCCTCGCTAATTTGTATGGGTACCCATGGCTCTAAAGGTGTAGAGAATTTCATTGGTGGCTCTAATACTTTCAGAGTGGTAAACAATGCTAAATGTCCGGTTTTATCTTTACATGACGACTCAGGCACAAAAGGCATCAAAGACATTATCTTACCTCTAGATAGCTCACGCGATACAAGAGAGAAGGTAGATGATGCTATTTATGTAGCGAAAAAGTTCGGGTCAACCATACATGTTGTTGGAGTTTCTACTTCTACAGATGTAATGGTTTTAAATAGATTGAAAATCATTACGAGACAAGTTTCTGATTATATTAATGAAGATAAAATAACCACAATTGAAGGCTTCATGACTGGTAAAAACTTGGCGAGTGTTACTTTAGATTATGCAAAACAAAAAGATGCTGATTTGATAATTATAATGACTGAACAAGAATCTAGTTCTGGTTTCTTAGCCGGACCTTACTCTCAACAGATGATCAATCAATCTAGCATTCCGATTTTAAGTGTAAGACCACAAGAGAAATCAACAGAGTTTGTTACTCCATATTAATCAAGTTTGGTTTACTTACTTTGTAAATAATGGTAAACCAAACTTTCAATTTTATTAAAAGCTTCTTTACTTTTTGTGAGTGTTGAGAAAGGAACTTCAATGTTTAGTTCATATTTTTCGTTTGCCCCTTGCTCAGTTATTTTAATTTTATTCTCCTTAATAACTTTCATCACTTCATTCATTTTTTCAAACGAAAATTCAATTTTTGCTATTTCTAATATGTCTTTTATGACTATTTCATTTTCTTTAATTGCATCAATACTCGATTGCTTATAAGCATTTATAAGTCCGGGCACGCCTAATAATGTTCCCCCAAAATAACGAACAACTATTATTGATACATTCGTTAAATCAAATGCTAGAAGTTGATTATAGATAGGTTTGCCAGCAGAACCACTTGGCTCTCCATCGTCATTAGCCCTTAAGATACTTTTATCATATCCGATTCTATAAGCAAAACAGTAATGAACAGCTATAGGATATTTCTTTTTTGTTTCGTTTAAAAACACCTTAAATTCTTCAATACTTTCTACTTTTTGTAAACAAGCTATAAACTTACTTCCCTTATCTTTATATATGGATTCAGAATATTTTGATACAGTTTGGTAATGGGTACTAAATAACATTTGAAAAATAAATGAATAATATAGCAGCTAAAGCTAAAATAATACCTAACCAATTTATTTTGCTCAAATTTTCTTTAAAAATAATAGTAGCTACAAAGGAATTAATCAATATGATACCAATATTGTTAATCGCAAATACAAATGAACTTTCATATTCATTCTGAGCTAATGCTTTCATTAAAAAATAAGTTGAGAAGAAGTTAAATAAGCCTAATACTAGTCCGGCTATTAAATCTTTAAGCAGTAGTTTCTGATTAGTGATTATCATTTTACTAATGCCCACTATACCTGCTGCACCAAATATGAAAGCTAGTATTACTGAGAAATCAACTGATTGAGCGAAATGTTCTTGAGATATTTTTATACTTACATCTACAATACCACTTCCTAAAAATATTAAAAAGGGTATCAATAAATTTTTACTTTCGATCTTTTCGTTGATTGATTCAGATTTTTTAGAGCTAAAGTAAATTGCAATTAATGCTAATACAATACCTAAAATCTTCATCAAACCATAGCTTTCATTATAAAACCAAATACTAAATGTTAATGGAATTATCAATGACATTTTCTGCGCTATAGCCACTACCATAAGTCCAGATGTTTTCACACCCACACCCACTAAATTAAATACTAGAATAAAAAACAATCCGAATATTAGTGTATAGGGTAACCATTCAGCTTGAGAAAGGTCTGTCTTCTGTATAATGTCATATCCTGCAATTAACCCGCATGCAGATGCTGATAAGTAATTTAATGCTATTGCATTAGGTATATTTACTTTAAAAGTATCAAATACTTTGAAACAAATTACCAATAAAGAAGATAGAATGATGGATATAAAAATTAAAC
>JBKCCA010000348.1:0-1636 GCA_046305595.1 bacterium | reverse complement strand
TAATACAATTACAGTGAAGAATACCGTATCTTTTGTTTTAGAAATATTTGAATCATTGTACATGAAATTAAAAGCTGTAATTTCTCTTTGTACAATACTTACAGTATCTTGTTTTAATAGCTTAAATTTATTGACATCATAAAAAATAGTATTTGTCAATGATTTATCAACACCAGCTTTTGATAAGCTAGCTCTTCTCCATTTATTAATACCATTTACATTCAATGCTCCGATTAAAACATTTTGTGCATAATCTGCTACAGCCGATAATTCATTAACACCAATAATATCAGGTTGAATATGATTTACTATGTTTATTAAAAGAGGGTTTTTTACGGATGGTTCTTTATTGGTTTCGCCGTAACGAAACAAATTATATTGCATTACACGGATGGTATCATCTTGCGCAATAAGATTCGTATTTAATACGAAAATTAAACAAAGTGTTACGAGGTTGTATTTAAACAGCTTTTTCTTATTCATACAGCTTACAAAAGTACGAATAATATCTCAAAGCTATGTTAGAAAATTGTTAAGAATCAGGCTATTTATACACAATTAATTCAATTTCTCTGACAAGAGTTTAATTTCTATAATTGGTGATATATTCTCATATAATATACCATAAACAGTTCTACAAATAGGAATATTTACTTTATGCTGTCTGTTTATCTCATGTATGCATTTTACAGCATAATAACCTTCTGCAATCATTCCCATTTCAAATTGAGCTGATTTTACAGAATAACCTTTACCAATCATATTGCCAAATGTTCTATTTCTAGAAAATTGAGAATATGCAGTTACTAATAAATCACCTAAATAAGCTGACTCTTTTATGTCTCTATGAATAGGGTGCACTACTGCTAAAAAAGCTTCCATCTCTCTGATGGCATTAGAAATTAATACCGCTTGAAAATTATCTCCATAATTCAATCCGTGGCAAATACCAGCAGCGATTGCATATATGTTTTTCAACACAGCTCCATATTCTGTACCATAGATATCATCACTTGTATTAGTTTTGATATATCTTGTATTTATTAGAGTTGCAAAAGCATTAGCATTTTCAATGTCTTCACAAGAAATAGTTAAATAAGAAAGTTTTTCTAAAGCTACTTCTTCGGCATGACACGGACCACTTATGACTAAGAAATTACGCATCGAAAATTGGTAAACATCTCTGAAATAATCACCAATAATTAAATTGTATTCTGGCACAATACCTTTAATTGCAGATACAACGAATTTATTCTGAAAAACTTCTTTAGGTATATCTTTAATTGTAGAATGCAAAAATGCTGCAGGCACAGCAAATATTAGACAGTCATTAGAAGAAATAATTTCTTCTAAGTTAGAACTTACTTTATTTTCAGCGATATTTATTTCTGCTGATCTAAGGTAATTTAGATTTCTTTTATACTTACGGATGTTATCGACCGCAGCCTCATCTCGCATCCACCATGAGACATCTCTTTTAGCATCAATTAATATCTTCACTAATGCTGTTGCCCAACTCCCACCACCTATAACTGCAATGCGGGTATTTTCAGTTAAGTTTGAAATCATGGCAGCAAATATAATAAATTAATAAATTAGGCTTGTTGCCTTATTTTTTCTCTGCCTTGAACAAATC
>JBKCCA010000347.1:0-1699 GCA_046305595.1 bacterium | reverse complement strand
AAAGAAAATCAGCAATTAATCATTAACGAAGTATTGTTCAACTCATATGCTGGAAGTACTGATTTTATTGAGTTATATAATAATTCAGAGAAAGCAATTAATTTAAAAGGATTTAAATTCCAAACGAGAGATATTAATAATAGTATTGTTGATAGTGTAATTATAATCAGCACTAATTATTTTCTAATGCCGTATGAATATGTGGTATTAACTGAAGATAAACAATCGGTAGAAATGAATTATCGAACAAAGAATAAAGAGAAAATTTTTGAAACAAATAAGCTTATAAAGATGAGTGATAAGGAAGGGAATGTTTATTTGTTAGATGAAACAGGTAAGACATTAGATCAAATGAATTATTCAGAGAATATGCATTTGAGTTGGCTAGAAGATATTGACGGGCGATCATTAGAGAGAAGGAGATTTGATATCGAAGGATTAGTTGCAGAAAATTGGGCGAGTGCCAGCGACGACATTGGTAAGGGAAGTCCGGGTGTTATCAACTCCCAAAACTCATACAAAATGCTCGACCTAAATGATGAATTTTATCTAAGTAAAAAATTAATAAGTCCGAACGCCGATGGCTACTCAGACCTGCTCGAACTCAACTATCATTTAAAAAACACTTCTATGATAGTACGTATAAATGTATTTGATCAGCAAGGCAGATTTATAGCAAATATCTTTAATGAGTTCAGTATAAGTAATGAGGGTATATTAACATGGGATTTGAGCCAGAATAATATAAAGATTCAAAACGGATTGTATTTGATGTTCATTGAAGGCATTTCTGATTCAGGCACTTACAAGAAATACAAATTACCATTTATCGTTGATGATAATTAATTACATTTGCCTAATTAACACAAGCAAATGAAAGAAACGATTATAGTAATAGGTTCGAACGGACAAATTGGGACCGAGTTAGTAAATGAGTTAAGAAAGATACACGGTGGTAGCAATGTAGTTGCTACAGATATTAAGGAGCCGAGTTATGATATATTAAACGGCGGACCATTTGAGATATCAGATGTTTTAGACAAAGCCGGATTACAAGCGATTTTTGAGAAGTACAAGCCTACACAGATATATTTATTAGCGGCATTGCTTTCGGCAGTGGGCGAACAAAAGCCGAAGAAGGCTTGGGAATTGAATATGGAAGGCTTAATAAATGTTTTAGACTTCGCTTTATCATATGGTGTAAAGAAAGTGTATTGGCCTAGCTCTATTGCAGTATTCGGTCCGAATTCGCCCAAACAAAACACACCTCAATACTGTGTGATGGACCCTAATACTATTTACGGCATAAGTAAATTAGCAGGTGAACGTTGGTGCGAATATTATTTCTTGAAATACGGATTAGATGTGCGCAGTTTACGTTACCCTGGATTAATCGGATGGAAATCTGCACCAGGTGGCGGTACTACTGATTATGCTGTGCATATTTTCCATGAAGCATTGAAGAATAAGAAATACGAATGTTTCTTATCTGCTCAAACCGAATTACCAATGATGCATATGAGTGATGCTATTAAAGCAACGATCGGTATCATGGATGCAAATGCTGCAGATGTGAAAATCAGATCAAGTTATAACGTATCAGCAATGTCGTTCACACCAGAAAGTTTAACAGCTGAGATTAAAAAACATATACCAGATTTTACAATCTCATACGTAGATACAGATTCACGTCAAGCAA
>JBKCCA010000346.1:0-5941 GCA_046305595.1 bacterium | reverse complement strand
TTATACTTACACTCCGAATGCAAACATAAGTGGTAATGATACCTTAACATATAAAGTATGTGATAATGGTACACCAAGCTTATGCGATACTGCAACATTAATCATCACCATCACACCAGTGAACGATGCACCAGTAGCAGTGAACGACTTTGTAACATTAAGCAACAGTATCACACCTAAGGCTGTTAATGTACATGTGAATGATTTTGACATTGATGGTACAATTGATTCTACAACAGTTAGCATAGTAAGTACTACTAAGTTTGGTACTGCAATTCTAAATTCTTCAAATGGCTATATCACATATGATGCTAACGATGGATTTGTTGGGAAGGATACTTTAGTATACAATGTAAAAGATAACTTAAATGCAATTTCAAATAATGCAACTGTAATATTTGATGTATTAGCAAATTCAATAGTTGCTACAAATGATAATTTAACTTCTATATCAATTAATGGAGCTAAGGGTGATACAATTGGAAATATATTAACAAATGATAGCTTGCTTTCAAATGTTGTTAGTTCTAATGAAATAAATATTTCATTAGTTGATTCTGATGGCATAACAGGCTTATTGATTTTATCAAATGGTGAAATTGTAATTCCACAAGGAACATTTGAAGGCACATATGAAATTACTTATCAAATATGTGAGAAAAACAATCCATTAAATTGTGATCAAGCAACCGTAACATTTAATGTAAGTAGGGGTCTCGTAATTACTACTCAAAGTATATGTAGAAATGATGTGCCTTATTTATCTTATAATATCGCGCCTAACTTTACGCCAAGTTCAAACAATCAAGTAACAATAACTTGGTTGAATGGCGACGGTACAAGTTTGAATCCGCCTGTAGTTTATAACAACCTAACACAATCAGGAGAAATTTTATGGCCAGGTGCTGTATTAGATAATCAAGGCAATCCGATTGATTGGCCAGGATGGATAATATCTAACGGACAATGGATACAAGCTGCTGACGGATTTGAAAACACAAGACCAAACTCATTAATAAGAGTAAGTATAAACCCAACAGATTCAATTTTAGTTAGCTATCCACCAGCAACACCAAATTGTAATTCAGTTCCTTTCAACAGAGCACCTGTAGCTAATAATGATGTTGATACAATTGATTGTAACCAATCATTGAATATCAATGTTGTTGATAATGATACTGACTTTGAAAACGGAGTATTAAATGTAAGCCTATTAAACAATACTTCGATTAAGGGAGCTAGTCTACAGTTAGATAATAACAGTATTATTTATACGCCAACTGGTTCTATAAGTGGTTTCGATACATTCTTGTATGTTATTACAGATGTTGTTGGATTAAAGGATACCGCAGAAGTTTCAATATATGTAAATTGTAAGCCAGTTGCAGTTGACGATCAAATTGCAACTAATGAGGATCAAGCGATATCAAATACAGTTGCAAATAATGATTCTGATCCGAATAATGATTTGCTTCAGTATTCTAAAATAACTGACCCGAAAAACGGTTCAATTACATTTAATTCGGATGGTACATTTACATACATTCCTCAACTAAACTTTAACGGTAATGACACAATTTTGTATAAAGTATGTGAGGTTACTAGCTCTGCATTGTGTGATACTGCGAAATTGATAATTATTGTTAACCCTATAAATGATGCACCAACTGCAATCAATGACAATGAAACAATTTTAGTAAATACAAGCGCAACTGTTGATGCAAGTTTGAACGATAGCGATATCGATGGTGATAATTTATTATATGTATTTGAATTGCCTATTAATGGAAGTATTACAGTTCAAAACAATAGTGAGGTTACGTATACTCCGAATAATAACTTTACCGGACAAGACAGCTTGCGATATATAGTATGCGACGATGGCAATCCAAGTTTATGTGATACAGCATACATTGTTATTACAATTGATGGCAATCCAAATCAAGCACCAATTGCAATCGTTGATAGCTTTATGCTTGCAGAAAATAATACCTTATCTAAATCGGTTGCAGTAAATGATATTGAACCAGATTCTGAGATAATGTCGTTTAGAAATTTAACAAGCACTGTCAACGGCCAATTAGAGTTTAATGCTGATGGTAGCTTTGTTTATACACCGAATGCAGAATTCATAGGTATTGATAGTTTCAGATATGCAGTTTGTGATAATAATGTTTTAAGCATGTGTGATACAGCAACATGTATAATCACTGTTGTAAATACTCCTTTACCAAGAGTAGGTCTTTCGCTTGAAGCTAAAGAGCCTGAAGCGATAACTGAAGATGAATACTTAGTAACTCTCATAGCTAGAGTGAAAAATTTTGGTGATGCAGATTTAGAAAACGTAAGAGTTATTCAAAATTTAGGAAACGTATTTAGCAGTCCGGCTGAATTCTCTATTACTTCTATCACTGCAACTAATGGGTTAAAAGCAAATGCAAATTACAACGGTGTTGATGATTTAGAATTGTTAGACTCTACTCAAAGCATCATGAATATAGATAACGAAGGGTTGATAACAATGGTGATAAGGGTTAAACCAAACCTACCTGTTTCTGAATTCTTTGTTCAAGCCGTAGTATTTGCAAAAATGGCAATCGGGGATACTATTGTAACAGACATATCTCATGCTGGCAATAATCCAGATCCGAATGGTGATAGTAATCCAACAGAGAACGAACCAACTAAAATAACAATCACGTTATTTATCCCTAGTGGTTTCTCTCCAGATGGCGATGGTGTAAATGATGGGTTTGTTATTAAAGGCCTCGAGAAATATCCGCAAAATAAAATAGAGATATTTAATAGATGGGGTAATAAAGTTTATGAAAAAGCACCTTATGACAATAGTTGGTCAGGAACTTCAAGAACAAATGGAGTTGTTGTATTAGGTGATGGGGTATTGCCAAATGGAACGTATTATTATATTCTTGACTTTGGTGTGCCAGGTGTTGCACCTCAAACAGGTTATGTTGTAATTAAAAAATAGATTATGAATTTTAAGAAGATATATTTATTGATGGTATTCTCAGTGCTAATTGTATTTGAATCATTAGCACAAAGTGAACCCATGTTTACTCAGTACACATTTAATGAGATATTTATTAACCCTGCTTATTCGGGTTCACATGATGCATTGTCAATTTCATCTGTGGCAAGAGAGCAATGGGTAAATATGGAAGGTTCTCCTCGTACTAAAACTTTAACAGCACATACTCCAATATTCAAGAGTAAAGTTGGTATAGGTTTAACCATTTATCAAGATGATATTGGTGTATCAAGTCAAACCGGATATTTTGCAAATTATACTTATAGAATTAAGATGAATCGCGGGGTGTTATCATTGGGTTTACTCGGCGGACTTAGTGGCTATCAAGAAAGATTAACGGAAGTAAAGACTAATACAAAAGATGTACAGTTTTCTGCTAACATTCCAGTTTCGTATGCTCCAAATTTCGGATTCGGAGTATATTACTACACAAAGAAATTCTATTTAGGTCTTTCTACTCCTCGTATGATGGATAATAGATTAGTGATTAGTCAGAATAACACGATTGAAAGAGTAGATGGTAAGTTTGCAGGCAATGAATTGCATTATTTCTTAGCAACAGGATTGATAGTTGATATTAACCCGTTTTTCAAGTTGAGGCCATCTGGTATGGTGAAGGCAGTTTTAAACGCCCCTGTAGAATATGATGCAAATATTGCAGCATTAATGTATAATGTATTATGGGTTGGTACTGGGTATAGATCAGGTGACGCTATTAATTTTTTATCAGCAATACAAATCAATAATCAGTTCAGGGTTGGGTACTCTTATGACTATACTGTAACTGCTTTAAGAAAAGTAGCAGGTGGTACACATGAGTTCTCAATGAACTATATTTTCAAATACAAGAATAAAAAAATTACATCTCCAAGATATTTTTAATGATGAGAAAATTTTTAGCAGCATTGCTTTTCTTTTTAACTTTTTCGAGTATTTCAAATGCTCAAATAATATTAGGTATTGCAAATTATAAATACAACGGATTAAATTACATGGAAGCAATTCCATATTATAAGTATTTATATCAAAAAGACACAAATGATATTTTCGTATTGAATAGACTTGCAAATTCTTATCGACTTACTAAGCAGTTGAAAGAGGCAGAGGATTATTACAGTAAGATAATTAGATATGATACTAGCGCAGAGATTAAATTTCATTACGCTGAATTATTAATTGAAAACGGCAATTTCGATTCTGCATATAATTATATATCTAGAGCAGATATTTTTAGAAAAGCAGACAAAAAACTACTTGCTTTTTATAATACTTATAAAGTACAAGATCAGTTATCTGCTGATTCTAAAAATGTATATATAGTTAGACTTGGTTTTAATGATAGTGAGTCAGACTTTGCTCCAAGTATATATAAAAATAGTATAATTTTCGCGAGTACAAGATTGTCTTCAACCTTAATTCAAAGGAGTCACGGATGGACAGACAAGCTTTTTGTGACAATGTATCAATCAACTAATTTAGATAATTTTACAACAGCAGATCGTTTCGCGTCTAAATTGAAAGTTAAGTTTAATTATGGACCTGGAAGTTTTGATAAAAAAAATCAAAAGCTGTATTATTCAATTAATAATCCGAATTCTAGATCTAAAAATGGTTATAAAGACTTAAGAATAAGTGTTGCAAAATATGACGAAGAAAAAGATAAATGGAAAGTAGAAAAATCATTTCCCTATAACAGTAAAGAATATGCTAATACTCACCCAAGTGTAAGTTATGATGGCAATAAATTATACTTCAGCTCAAATAGGCCAGGAGGTTATGGCGGGATGGATATATATGTTATTGAGAAACTCGGCGATAGCGCATGGTCAATGCCTAAGAATTTAGGTTCGGGTGTTAATTCAAGTGGTGACGACGTATTCCCATTCATTCATGGTAATGATCAATTATTTTTTGCAAGTAATGGTAGAGGTGGATTGGGCGGATTAGATGTATTCGTTCAATACATTCAAGATTCTACACATCAGGCTGAAAATATGGGAGAGCCACTTAATTCGAGATATGATGACTTCGGATTTACTTTATATCCTAAGTCTGAAATTGGCTTCTTTAGTACGAATAGATTAGCAGGCGGATTAGATGATGATATATATTCTTACAGAAGATTATCGCCAAGAATGAAGAATATAAAATTTGTTGTGATTGATAGTCTTTCTAAAGAAAAAATTTATGAAAGTAAACTTACCTTAATCTCAACAAATGAAGAATCCTTTGTATTAAAGGAAGGTTTCATGAGACATAATATTTTACCTAATGCGGAATATTTAATTGAAGCAAATGCAAAAGGATATTTTAGGAAAACACAAAAAAATATTTTTGCATGGGCTGATACAATTTATGTAATTGAATTAAAAAGATTAGAGAAGTCATGCGTTTTACAAGGATTGATTTCAGATAACAATAGTTTAGAAAAAATTGATAGCGCTACAGTTCAATTAGTTGATAAAATTACTAATGAAGTGATTGCGACTACCTATTCAGATTCAAATGGCATCTATAGATTTTTTGATATAGTTCCATTTAAAGAATACATAATTCAAGTTTCAAAGTCTGGCTATTTTTCAAAATCCAAAACTTTAACCACAGCTAAATGTGTGAAAATTGCTGGTACAGATTATGATTATAGAGTTGATGTTCCTCTAGAGAAAATTGTCATTGGTAAAGCAATCAAAATTGATAACATCTATTTCGATTTAAATAAATATAATATCAGAAAAGACGCAGCAATAGAACTTGATAAGATCGTAAAAATGCTTAATGAAAATCCAGAAATCATTATTGAGTTAAGCTCACATACTGATGCTAGAGGTTCTGATGCATCAAACATGACTCTTTCTGATAATCGTGCTAAATCTTCTGCTGAGTATATTATTT
>JBKCCA010000345.1:0-1716 GCA_046305595.1 bacterium | reverse complement strand
TTACTGAAGCATACCCAATTACTTCCATTTTCCTAGTAGTCGAATAATTAGATGCACTATGCCGATTTATTTGATTGCTTTGAGAACTTACATTAGAATTACTAAAAACTACTATAGCAATTAGTAAAATGAATCTGATGGGTGTCATGTGTTGTAGTATTTAATTTCTTTTGGTTAGTTTGGCACATCAAAAGTACTACAATTAGTAACTTTAAAACATGATTTATATCATGTTTAAGACTATTTAGTAAAAAAGTATAGTAATTAGTCTAAAAAGATTATTTAAACCGTTATTTCCTTATCAATAGTTTCGATTTTTTCGTCAAGGAATCTATTTTGGAAGATAATAATAGTAATTACCCCAATGCTTATAGCTGCATCAGCCAAATTAAAGACAGGTCTGAAGAACACAAATTCGTCTCCACCCCAGAAAGGTAACCATTGAGGAAACACCCCTCTTAATATAGGAAAGTAGAACATATCAACAACGCGACCATGCAACCAATCTGCATATCCGAATACTTGTCCGTAGAAAACCGAATCAATAATATTACCCAATGCACCTGCGAATATTAAACTTACACAAGTGATTAAACCGAAGTGATATTTATTTTTAATGATATAATGTAAAATGTATGCAATACCAAAAACGGCAAACACTCTGAATAAACTCAAGGCTAATTTACCATAATCACCACCCAACTCTAATCCGAATGCCATACCATTATTCTCTGTAAAATGTATGATAAACCAATCACCAAAAATATGAAATTCTTCACCTATATACATATTAGTTTTGATCCATATTTTTAAAATCTGGTCAGCTAATAGTACAGCGAAAATGATGGCGATAGATTTAAGATAATTTTTCATTGCATAAAAAAAGTATGCGCAAATATGCGCATACTTTCATGATATTTTTAGAATTAGTTTTGTTTTAATTTAGCTTCCATACTTAGTGTTGTATGCGGCACAGCTCTTAATCTCTCTTTCGGAATTAATTTACCAGTCTCTCTACAAACACCGTATGTCTTATTTTCAATTCTAATTAAAGCAGCTTCTAACTGATCAATGAACTTACGTTGACGTGCAGCTAATTGATTAACATGTTCCTTTTCTAATGTTGCAGAACCATCTTCTAATACTTTGAAAGTACCAGCAGTATCGTCTGTTCCATTACTATTCGGATTACTTAATGTTTCAGTCAATAATTGTAATTCTTCTTTTGCAGAAGTTAATTTTCTAATAATTATTTCTTTGAACTCTATTAATTCAGAATCTGCATATCTTGTTTTCTCTGGAGCTTTATTCTCAACTTTCACTTCTACTTTCTTCTCTACAGGTTTAACAACTGGTTTTGCTACTTCTTTTATAACAACAGGTTTTGAAACAACTTTCTTCTCTACAACTTTAGCAACTGGCTTCGCTACGATTTTCTTCTTTTCGATTTTCTTAGCTTCAACTTTAACTACCGGCTTCGCTACAATTTTCTTCTTTTCGATTTTCTTAGCTACAACTTTAGCCACTGCCTTCTTAGGTGCTGCTTTCGCTACAACTTTCTTCGCCACCGCTTTCTTCGCTACTGGCTTAGCTACGATTTTCTTTTTTTCGATTTTCTTAGCTACAACTTTAGCCACTGCCTTCTTAGGTGCTGCTTTCGCTACAACTTTCTTCGCCACCGCTTTCTTCGCTACTGGCTTAGCTACGATTTTCTTC
>JBKCCA010000344.1:0-1429 GCA_046305595.1 bacterium | reverse complement strand
GTGTTGGTCAGTGTTTACAAAGCACCTAATTCATATACGAAAGAAAATACGATTGAAATTTCATGTCACGGTTCGAATTATATCGTGAATCAGATTATTCAATTATTAATAAAAAATGGTGCAGTGGCTGCGAAGCCCGGGGAGTTTACGTTTAGAGCATTTTTAAACGGACAATTAGATTTATCGCAGGCGGAAGCGGTGGCAGATTTGATATCATCGAGTTCGGCGGCATCACATCAAATTGCGATGCAGCAGATGCGAGGCGGATTCTCGAATGAGTTGAAAAAGTTGCGTGAAGAGTTGATACATTTTGCATCGTTGGTAGAGTTAGAATTAGATTTTTCGGAAGAAGATGTTGAGTTCGCCAATCGCGATCAGATGAAAGTTTTGATTGAAAAGATTTTGTTCGTATTACGTAAATTAATTCAATCGTTTGAATTAGGGAATGTGATTAAAAAAGGAGTACCTGTTGTAATTGCAGGCAAGCCAAACGTAGGAAAATCAACACTCTTGAACGCATTGCTAAATGAAGAGCGAGCAATTGTTTCAGACATTGCAGGTACTACACGTGATACGGTGGAAGATGAAATAAATATTCAAGGTATCAATTTCAGATTCATTGACACAGCCGGAATTCGTGATACAGAAGACATCATCGAAGCAAAAGGAGTTGAAAAAACATTCGAGAAAATTCAATCTTCGGCCATCGTCATTTATTTATTCGACCCATCAGAAACGCAAGGCGAAGAGTTCAAAAAAATCATATCCGAATTATTAAGCATCACGCAAAAAAATAAAAGTCAATTAATCATTGTCGCGAATAAAGCCGATAAAAATGTGGACTTAAAGAATATCGACTTAACAAATTTAACTTTCAATTCTGCAGATGAGGGCAAGATCATTCAGATCTCAGCCCTGCAAAAGCAAGGCATTGCAGAGATTGAAGAAAGATTACTACAGTTAATACATTTCAATCAGCATGAACAAGGCGAAATCATTTTAACGAACATCAGACATGTTGAAGCCTTACAAAAATCGAGTGATGCATTGGAGCGCGTCTTACACGGCATTGATAATCCGGTGACCTCTGATTTTCTTGCGATGGATATTAAAGAGTCGTTGCATTACCTTGGAGAGATCACGGGGGCGATTAGCACGGATGACCTTTTAGATAATATTTTCTCGAAGTTTTGTATCGGAAAGTAAGTCTAATAAATACAAAAATTATCTATTTAATATATTACAAATTAAATTTTAACAAATAATTTATATTTTTACATCGTATTTCGAATCCTTAGAAAGGATACCAACCGAGTGAAGTCACCACGGTGGTAAAATAATACGGGCTGACAGCCAAAATAAACGTCACTCCTACCATTTCGAGATACATACTATTTATTAACCTTAATTTTTAAATGTATGTTAGAAC
>JBKCCA010000343.1:0-4034 GCA_046305595.1 bacterium | reverse complement strand
CACAAATAGGTTCCGAGCACGATGGCTGCTCGTTGTCTGATCGCAAGATCACTCGGAATGGGTAGTGCGTTAGAGCTTACTAGCAATGGTAAGCCTAGATAAATGATAGGCTATTACAGAACCCGGCTTATGAATTTGCATTTTTTTTGGAATACATTTTGTGAAACCCAATTCAATCAATTGGGTTTTTTTATTATACTTACATACGAAACGAGAACAACACATGCCGAAAATATTAATTATAGATGACGAGAAAAGTATCAGAAGCACGCTGAAAGAGATACTTGAATACGAAAAATATGAGGTAAAAGAAGCTGCGGATGGTGCTGAAGGATTAGCGATGATCAAAAAAGAAGATTTTGATTTAGTGATGTGTGATATTAAAATGCCTAACATGGATGGTATGGATGTTTTGACGGCAGCAAATGAGATAAAGCCTGACCTACCGTTCATCATGATATCAGGACATGGAACAATAGATACAGCAGTAGAAGCAACTAAAAAAGGAGCTTATGATTTCTTACAAAAACCACCAGATTTAAATAGATTATTAATTGCAGTAAGAAATGCTTTAGAGAGAAAAGAATTAGTAACAGAAACGAAAATATTAAAGCGTAAGGTTAGTAAGATTAGAGATATAATAGGTAACACCTCTCCCATCATCCGAATAAAAGATACCATTGAAAAGGTAGCACCTACAGAGGCAAGAGTGTTGATCACTGGAGAAAATGGAAGTGGAAAAGAATTAGTAGCGCGATGGATACATGAGAAAAGTAATAGAGCAAACGGACCTTTAATAGAAGTGAATTGTGCAGCGATTCCTTCGGAGTTGATAGAGAGTGAGCTTTTCGGACATGAGAAAGGGTCGTTTACATCCGCAAAAAAACAACGCAATGGCAAGTTAGAACAAGCAAATGGTGGTACAATATTTCTAGATGAAATTGGTGACATGAGCATGAACGCCCAATCAAAAGTTCTACGCGCACTACAAGAAAATAAAATTACACGTGTTGGAGGAGAGAAAGAAATATCGGTAGATGTAAGAATTATTGCTGCTACCAATAAAGATTTATTTAAAGAGATAGATCAGAATAATTTTAGAATGGACTTGTATCATCGATTGAGTGTAATCATTATACATGTTCCGTCGTTAAATGAAAGAAGAGAAGATATACCAGAGATAGCGCAGAGCTTTTTAGAAGAGATCTGTGGAGAATATGGGATACCTGTAAAGAAATTTGAAGCTGCGGCATTAGATGCTTTGATGCAAATAAACTGGACAGGTAATATACGAGAGTTACATAATATGATAGAGCGCTTGATCATATTAAGTGATAAATCAATAACTAAAGAAGATGTATATCTAAATGCTAATCGTTCGAGTAATCATATAAACGAATCGAGTATAGTAATGAGTTCGCCATCAAGTTCTGATTTCACAAAGTATAAATCGTTTCAAGAGTTTAAAGACGAAACTGAAAAAGAATACATATTAAGTAAGTTAGAGAAAAACGGATGGAACGTTAGTAAGACTGCAGATGAGATGGAGATACAAAGAAATCATTTGTATAATAAGATAGAGAAATACGGATTAAAGAGAGATGCTTAAGAGCAAGAAATAATGAGTCAATCAAAAGGAATACGATTAAATAAATACATTGCAGATTCGGGCATATGCTCTAGAAGGCAGGCAGATAAATACATTGAGCAGGGGCATGTATTTTTAAATGGTAAAAGAGCTAGAATTGGTGACTTAGTTTTTGCTAGAGATAAAGTACGAGTAAACGGATTAGAGTTAGAGCCAAGAGAAGAAGAAGATTTAATTTTTATTGCATTGAATAAACCAGTAGGCATCACTTCTACTACAGAAAAAAATGTAAGAGATAATATTATAGATTTCGTGAATCATAGTACGCGCATATTCCCTATTGGTAGATTAGATAAAGATTCACAAGGCTTAATATTATTGACCAATAATGGCGACATCGTCAATAAAATATTACGTGCTGGCAACGAGCATGAAAAAGAATACATAGTAACAGTTGATAAACCATTAACAGAATCTGTAATACAAGGTATGTCGAATGGAGTACCGATGTTAGGTGTAATGACCAAGAAATGTAAGATAGAACAGATTGCTGCGAATACATTTAAAATAATTTTAGTACAAGGCTTAAATCGACAAATACGTAGAATGTGCGAGCATTTCGGTTACGAAGTAATAAAGCTAGAACGTATTAGAATTATGAATTTAAAGTTGAAAGGCTTACCGCTTGGTGAATGGAGGGATCTAACAGATCAAGAAATTGCAGAGTTAAATAAGATGATAAAAAATTCTAAGAATTAATTCTAGTTTATCTTAATATCATAATGCATCAACAATCCAGATAAATTCTCTTTCGAGAACTTTGCTCCTTTGATTCTGTTCTGATCAGGTTGAATTCTAAAGCCTAGAGCACTTGTAAAATCAGCCTTCTCGAGTAATGTTTGGTCGAATGTTGCATCTGATAAATCAGAAGTATCAAAGTTGGCTTCTCTTAAATCAGCTTCTGAAAAATCACATTCTTTTAATGAGCAATTCATAAATGATGTACCCTTCATTTTGCATTTATAGAATACCGAATTATTCAACTGACAATTTTCGAAACTTATTTCCATTCCGATATCATGCGCCGAATCAAATCTAAGTCCGAGTAATTTAGAATTCACAAACCTCACATTTCTAAACGCAGTTTTAGTAATTCGAGCAGTACTCAAATTACAATCTTTGAATACACAATCAGTAAAAATATACTCAGCTAAATTTTGCGATGAAAAGTCACAATTCTCGAATTCGCAAGTATCGAATTCGGTTTTAGAGTTAAGGTATTGACTTACTGAATCTGATGAAATCGATTCGTTGCTTATATAGTTCATTATTGTATTACTGCTACTTTGAATTTCTGAAGAAAAAGCAATAAACTAATTGCTCTTTACTTAATGTTTATTAACCGATTAAAAGTATCACATTCTGATAATATATCACACCATTTTCTTCAGAAATTTCAAAGCAGCAGTAAAATCCATTCTACATCCTACATCCTACATCATTTAAAGATCCTTCACCGACCCAAAGCCAATCACATCTTTCACCACCATATTCTCGGTAAGTTCTGTGGCTCTTAATAATTTGATATCGCCGAATCGGTTTTTAATTTGGTAAACTGTTTCGCGAAGTTTGTTTTGTCGGCTGCGATCTTCAAATAAGTTAGGTTGTACATCTTCTTTTTTAACGAAGTTTGTGACGGTAATACCTAGACTGCGTACATCGGTTGTAAATATTGGCTTTGCGTGATACTTCTGTAAAAATTGATCAATGCGTTCGCGAATTAGATTCATTAATTCAATACCATCTTGTATAGGTTCTGAAATAGAAAAATAATCATCCCATCGTTCGGGTTCAGAATAGCGTGCTGTAAATCCGATCGTTTTACAATATACTCCGTGCTTTACCATTCGTTGTTCTAGTCGCATGCAAAGAGTCATGAACACTTGCTCTACACTTTCAACACTTGAGCGCTGTTCTTTAGAAATTTGACGTTGTGCTTGCATACTTTTATAAGCATGTGAGTTGATGTCGAACTCATAAAAATTCAATCGATAATGCCAATAATAACCTTCAACACTTTTAAAAATTTCACGCAATACTTGCGCTGAAGTATGTCGCATTTTCAAGGGATTGGTAATACCTGCGCGTTCTAGTCTTCTCGCATAATTACTTGATATACCGGGCAAATCTTGTAAATCAAGTTTCCCTAAAATGCTATCAATATTATCCGGATTTATAATGGTAAGTCCGTCGGGTTTCTGCAAATCAGAAGCTAACTTCGCTAAAAAAGTATTCGGTGCAACACCAATAGAACAGCGCAACCAATCACCCACTTCATTTTTAATATCTTCTTTTATTCGATAAGCAACTTGAACAGGATCTTTGTACATCCATTTGTACTTCGTTAAATTCACAACTGCTTCGTCGATACTTTTGGGTAATACAT
>JBKCCA010000342.1:0-3725 GCA_046305595.1 bacterium | reverse complement strand
CAGCACCTGCAGCACCTGGTGCATACCAAGCTGAAGTACCTAACAAACCAGTTAATGTAGCACCACCAACCATTGTATCAGCAGCAACCTTTTTTAACTTCTCAGCATCCATCATATTAGAAACTGGAAGACCATTGATGTTTGCTAAACGAGTTAATGGAATCATAGTTGTATCACCGTGTCCGCCTATAACTACACCATGCAAATCAGCGGATGAACAATTTAACTCTTGTGATAAATAATATTTAAATCTCGCGCTGTCTAAGATACCACCCATACCGATGATTCTATTCTTAGGTAAGCCACTTGATTTTAATGCTAAGTAAGTCATCGTATCCATCGGATTTGAGATAACAACTATAATTGCATTAGGTGAATATTTTAAAATATTTTCAGTAACGCCTTTAACGATACCAGCATTAATACCGATTAACTCTTCACGAGTCATACCTGGTTTACGTGGAATTCCAGAAGTAATTACTGCAACATCAGTACCAGCAGTTTTTGTATAATCGTTTGTACTACCAATAATTTTAGTGTCAAATCCTAGTAATGCTGCCGTCTGCATCATGTCCATCGCCTTACCTTCAGCAAAACCTTCTTTGATATCTACTAAAACTAATTCAGATGCAAGCTCTTTTCTTGCAATGTTATCGGCACATGTAGCTCCTACTGCTCCTGCACCTACTACTGTAATTTTCATATTGATAAATTTTAATGGAATTTTGGCGAATATAGAGTATTTTCGACTCAGTAAAAAATTGAAATTCATGCTCAAGAAAATTTTATTAACGGGGAGTAATGGTTTACTCGGACAAAAGATAATCGATCTGTTGAGATATCATACAGAATATGAGTTGATTGCAAGCTCAAAAGGTGAAAATAGATACCCTAAAGAAGGGGGTTATATATATGAAAATCTAGACATCACCAACCCGCTAGAGACTGAGAGAATAATTGCGAAATATGAACCTTCCGCAGTAATTAATACGGCAGCAATGACTAATGTAGATCAGTGCGAGAGTGATAAAGAAAATTGTGATTTGTTAAATATTAAAGCAGTTGAGTATTTAATAAAAGCTTGTACGAAACACAATGTTTACCTAGTTCATTTATCTACTGATTTTATATTTGATGGTGAAAGCGGACCTTACAGCGAGGAAGATGAAGCGAAGCCATTGAGTTATTATGGGCAATCGAAGTACGAGGCTGAGAAATTATTGTTAAATTCTGGAATTGAATACTCAATATTGAGAACGATTATAGTTTATGGTGTGGCAGCAAAGATGAGTCGTTCTAACATTGTATTATGGGCGAAATCAGCTTTAGAAAAAGGCGACACCGTAAAAGTGGTGAACGATCAATTTAGAATGCCAACATTAGCTGAAGATTTAGCAGAGGCATGTATTTTAGCAATCGACAAAAGAGCTAAAGGAATATACCATGTAAGTGGTAAAGATTATATGAGTGTAATAGAGATGGTAAAGCGTATTGCTAAATTTTACAAATTAGATGAGAGCTTGATTGTAGAAACAGATTCAACAACACTAAATCAAGCGGCGAAGAGACCTCCACGTACAGGCTTTATCATTGACAAAGCAATAAAAGAATTAGGCTATGCTCCGCATTCATTTGAAGAGGGATTAGCAATAGTAGCCAAACAATTATCAAACTAAATAGTTATCAATAGAAACCTTAAAAAAATAAATATGAGCATTACAGTAGGCCAAAAGGCAATCGATTTTACATTATTTAACACAGACAAGAAAGAAGTAAAATTATCAGATTTCTTAGGTAAGAAAGTGATTATTCATTTCTTTCCACAAGCATTTACAGGTGTATGTACTACACAATTATGTACTATGAGAGATAACTTGAATTACTATACAAATCTTAATGCAGTAGTATTAGGCATTTCAGTTGATTCAATTTTTACTTTAGGAAAATTCAAAGAAGAGCAAAATTATAACTTTGATTTATTGTCAGACTTTAACAAAGATGTATCACGTTCATATGGTGCAATCTATGAAGATTGGATCTTAAACATGAAAGGTGTATCAAAGCGTTCAGCTTTTGTAATTGATTCGGAAGGTACGGTTCAATATGCTGAAGTGCTAGAAAGTGCTGGTGACTTGCCGAATTTTGAGAAAATACAGGAAACGGTAGCGAGGATTTCGTAGTCCGTACAACGTAGTCCGTATTCCGATTCACGAATTTATAATTACGTCACGATGAATGTGAAAATCATTGTGACGAGCTTTAAAAATTAGTTATCGGAATACTGAATACGTAATACTGAATACAATTTTTTTGATTTCTATTACGAATTACTATATTTGCAGCCCCGAACACATGTTTGGGGTTTTTTTGAAATATTAATATGGACTCGTAGCTCAATTGGATAGAGCATCTGACTACGGATCAGAAGGTTTGGGGTTCGAATCCCTACGAGTCCACTAGGCCCGAATAAGCATGCTAATCGGGCTTTTTTAATTTTAAACCAATCTAATATGTTGAATCTGGTATTATTCGGTCCTCCAGGAGCGGGCAAGGGCACTCAATCAGAAAAATTGATTAACAAATTTCAATTAGTGCATTTATCAACGGGCGATATTTTAAGATCTGAAATATCAAACGCTACAGAACTTGGCTTAGAAGCTAAGAAACTAATGGACCAAGGTTTATTGGTGCCAGATGATGTAGTAATAGGCATGATAAGTAATAAACTAGATGCAAACAAAGAAGCCAATGGATTTATTTTTGATGGTTTCCCGAGAACAGTTGCACAAGCTGAGGCATTAGATAATTTATTGAGTTCAAAAAATGCAAGCATATCAAATATGATTGCTTTAGAAGTTGAGCATGATGAATTAAAGAAAAGATTATTATTAAGAGGTAAAGATTCTGGCCGACCAGATGATGCTAACCCTGAAATAATAGAAAAAAGAATACAAGAATATTTAAACAAAACAGCACCAGTTGCTGAATATTATAAAGCACAAAATAAGTTTTCTTCTATTAATGGAATAGGTAGCATCGATGAAATATTCGATAACATCTGCTCAGAAATAAAAGAAAATTAGTGACTAGTGACTGGTAACTAGTAACTAGAAAATTGGCTAATTGACACATTGACTAATTAAATAAAAATGTCTGGATCGAACTTTGTAGATTACGTGAAAATATGTTGCCGTTCTGGCGCAGGGGGTTCTGGTTCAATGCATTTGCATAGAGACAAAAAAACAGCGATGGGGGGTCCGGATGGTGGAGATGGTGGTAGAGGCGGACATATCATATTAAAGGGCAATAAGCAGTTCTGGACATTACTACATTTAAAGTATCGTAAGCATGTGATTGCAGAAGGGGGAGTTGGCGGACAGGGAGGATTAAGGACAGGTAGATGTGGTGAAGACGAAATTTTAGAAGTACCATTGGGTACAATAGCGAGAGATGCTGAGACAGGAGAAATAGAGTTTGAGATAACAGAAGACGGACAAGAGAAAATATTATTACCAGGTGGTAGAGGAGGCTTAGGAAACTGGCATTTTAGATCGTCAACCAACCAAACACCTCGATTTGCACAACCAGGGGAACCAGGTCGTGAATCATGGAAAATATTAGAATTAAAAATCTTAGCAGACGTAGGTTTAGTAGGTTTCCCAAATGCGGGTAAGTCTACCCTCCTTTCAGTAGTTAGTGCTGCTAAACCCGAAATAGCAGATTAT
>JBKCCA010000341.1:0-15308 GCA_046305595.1 bacterium | reverse complement strand
TTTTTATTAAATGTTTTTGTTGCTTGTATATTATGTAATGCATACCAAGGTGAGTACTCATCTCTGAAGTCATTAGGTAAAATAGGTAATCTCATTGGACTATAAAAAACGCCAGAGTAATCTAATTTCAAGTTCAACTTACTGAATTCATAGCTAATTGAAAAATTACCAGAGAATCTAGAACTAAATAATATATCGATTCTAGTACTATCTGTTTTTTCAAATGCATCTAAGAGTGTACATCCGAATTGAATATTCAAACGCTCAGTGCTTTGCCAATCAAATTTAGCATTGAGGCCTTGGCTAATTGAATATCCGTCTAAGTTTTTATAAACTATTTTATTCGGATCTAAGTCATAATTAGCAATAATTCGATTAAAGAAATAGGTATTGAATAAATTGAATTCAGATTTTATGTATGAGTTCTTTATAAAGAAAATATGATCAAGCGAGAAGAATGAGTTGATGGTAGATTCTGGATTTAAGTTTTCTGCAAATTGAATTTTACGATCACCAGTTAAAGCTGCGTGGTCTTCTGTAAATACATTGACAACCCTGAATCCCCTACCCGCTCCTAATCGATATTGTGTTTGCTCATTTGCTTTGAATTGTAATGAAGTTCTAGGTGATGCAATCAAACCTTGATTAAAATCATAATCAAATCTCATAGCCATTAAAATTTTCCATCGAGCACTAAACTTCCACTCATCTTGAATAAAAAAACCCGGAATAATATCAGTTCGTACTTGAGTTTTAATAGTATCTATATCTGTTCGTGTTAATATGGTATTGTCATCATAAATATTTGACTTCAATGAAAGTCCGGTTAATATATCATGATTAGTTCTCTGAAACCTATAGATTGATTGTAAGAATAATGTATGTTGATATGCATTAAAATTTGTAGTTCCGTAAGTAGATCTTTGATTATGATAAACATAAGAGGTTTGAAACTCTAAAGGCTTATCTTTATTAGGTTTAATAGAGCTTATTACTTCTAATCTTTTAGTTTGAATGGTTTCACCATAGATAGAGTCACCTGCTCTAAAATTTTCATTCCAGTTTAATTCACCACCCCAACGATCTTCATACATTAAACGATAAGCAAAATTTATCAATGAGCGATCGTTATCGAAAGTGTATTTATTAAACAATGAAATTCTTTTTTGTAAAGCTATATCCGTAAATCCGTCTTTATTTACATCTAGCTTATTATCAAAATTAAAATAGTTTAAACTCAACAAAGATTGAGAATGCTTACTCAATCTCCATTTCAAAGCAAGATCATTAGAACTTTCTAATTGAGAACTTAATGAAGTTTCAAAATATAATTTATCAGAAGTGCTTGTACTTTTTGTGATAATATTAATGATACCTGCCATGGCTTCAGAACCGTACATAGCAGCACCCGGACCTTTAATCACTTCAACCCTTTCAATCATACTTAATGGTATACCACTCAATCCGTATACTGTAGACAAACTACTAACTATTGGCATACCATCTATTAATACCGCAGTATATGGTCCTTCCATCCCGTTTAAATGTATATCACCCGTATTACAAACTGAACAATTTATCTGTGGACGAAGTCCGGTTATCTGCTGAGTCGCATCTAACAAATTATTAACAGCTGCTTTTTGAAAGAATTCAGTTCGGTAGACTTCGATGGGGAGCGGACTGTCTTTTTTAGACATTTTTTTCATACTGCCCGACACAACGACCTCTGATGAAGTATATGTTTTCTGCTTGTCGACTTTTTTATCTTCTTGCGCAAGCAGCTTACTAGATATAAATATTAGAAGGATGGTGACTATTAGTAAACGCATGCACAAAAGTAATAATTTTTAGATAAGCCTAAATTTTATTTTATACTAACCTAATAGCGATTAGAAAATTTTAATAAATTTGGGCATGAAAAACATAATAATTATACCTATACTATTGATTTTTAGCATTTTAAATACAAATGCTCAAGCACCAAAAACATTACTTAAAGAAGGCGATTTAGTGTTTCAAGATTTAGATTGCGGACCATTATGTGATGCAATAGAGGCTGTAACAGAAGGCTATAAAGGCAGAGATTTTTCACATGTAGCCATAATTATAAAAGAAAACAATCGTTTAAGAGCTGTAGAAGCAATTGGTACAGAGGTGAGAAGCATTTCTATAGATTCATTGTTTTTAAGAACGCCAACAAAAAATAAATATTTAATTATGAGGTTAAATGATGAGTATCAATATTTATCGAAGAATATCAGTAAGAATTCACTTAAATATATTGGTAAAAAATACGATGATCGATTTATTATGAACAATGATTCATTGTATTGTTCTGAATTAGTTTATGAGGTATTTAATTCATCTATTAAACATGAACAAATTTTTCATTTACAAGAAATGACTTATAAAGAACCGGGCACAGATAAATTCTTTCAGGCTTGGATAGATTATTATAAATCTTTGAACTCTTTCATACCCGAAGGATTACCAGGCATAAATCCGGGTTTAATATCACGATCAGCCTATTTACATATTGTGGAATAATAAATAGATAAAATGCTGAAATGTGGATATTTTCAAGAGAAATTCACATTCAAATGATAGAAAAACCTATAGATTTGAACAATTGTACAATATTTTAAGAGAAATCATGATTCTAAAAAAGTCATTCAGCATAATATTATTCAGTTTACTTTATGTGCAACTTTCTTTTTCACAAGCGAGTTCTGTACACAAAGAATTTGATACCGAATTTAGACTAGGTTTACATTTATACGACCGTCAACAATTTGCATCGGCAATGGTGCATTTTGAAAATGTTGAAAAACAGGTTATTCGCAATAATTATCGATTCAAAGATGAGAATGAGAAATTGCTGTACATACAATCGCAGTATTATATAGCAATATGCGGACTTGAGTTATACAATGAGTCGTCGGAGAAAAAGCTGATGGCATTTGTAGAAAAATATCCAGAGCAACCCTTAGCTAGAACAGCAAGTTTTGAATTAGGTAATTTTTATTACAGACAAAAAAATTATACGACAGCTATAGAATGGTATAAGAAAACAGATGTCAGCTTATTGGGCAATGCGAGTAGAAATGAATTAGATTTCAGATATGCTTATGCATTGTATGAAACAGATCAAAGAGAAGAAGCATCAAAAAATTTCGAAAAATTATTAAATAAGAACTCTAAATACTCGTATTCTGCAGCATATTATGATGGCATTATAGCCTTTGATGCCAAAGAATATAAAGAAGCACTAGAGAGATTTGAGTTTTTAAAAGCATCTAAAACATATGCTGAGATAGCTCCCTATTATATCTGCAAAATACTTTACGATACTAAAAAGTATTATGAACTCATAACTTATGCTAATGAAGCTTTGCAAATACCGCTCGTTAAAAATGCAAATGAAATTTTAGTAATGACAGCTTCTGCTTCATTCTCTAAAAAAGATTGGCAGAAAACAATAGAGTATTATGAACAAGCTGAAAAGAAAACTGCATTAAAAGATTTATCGGTTTATGAATTTGGCTATGCATACTTTCAAAATCAAGTTTATTTAAAATCTATTAATCAACTAAAAAAATTAGCTGATAAGAAATCGCCGTATTCTCAGCACTCGTTGTATTTAATCGGACAATGCTTTTATGAGTTGAATGATAAGCCATCTGCAAGGAATGCATTTTCTAAAGCTTCCAAATTAAATGAAGAAGATTTTATTACAGCATCATCCTTATTAAATTATGCTAAGTTGTCTTTTGAATTAAACTTTTATCAAACAGCGATAGAAAATCTTCAAGATTTCATAGAAAAATATCCGAAGAACGAATCATTAGACGAAGCACAATCTATTTTAGGTGAAGCATTACTATACACTAGAAATTATAAACAAGCAATAGAAATATTAGAAGATATTGAACCTAGAAGTAAGAAAGCAGATCAAGCATTTCAGAAGGTTTGTTATTACCGCGGACTAGAATTATTTAATGAAGGTAAATTGTCTGAAAGTTTAAGTTTATTAAATAAGTCAATTGCTTTCCCTATCAATAAAAATGTAGAATCATTATGTTTTTATTGGAAAGCTGAGATTTACTATCAACAGAAAAATTTTAATGAAGCATTGAAATATTATTCAATGTACGATCAAGCAAATTTCCAAGCTGAAGATTTTAAAGTGTTAGTTAATTATCAATTAGGCTATACTTATTTAAAGAAAGAAGATTATAAATCATCGATTGTATATTTCGATAAATTCATAAAATCAGAATCAAAATCTAATGCAGGTTCTAAACTATTATTCGATGCAATTTTAAGAATGGCTGATGGTTACTTTGTAATTAAAGATTACGATAAAGCACTGTTCTCATATAATAAAATCATTACAGAAAAAGCAAATGGTAGTGATTATGCATTATTCCAAAAAGGCATGATACTCGGATTGCAAAATAAACAGAATGACAAAATCGTCACATTAAAAACATTACTAAGTAATTATTCAGGTTCAACTTACGCGGATGATGCTACTTATGAAATTGGTAATGGATATTTTGTAATGAATAATATTCAAGATGCCTTACAAGCATTCTTGAGTCTCGTTAAAAATTATCCGAATTCAAGATATGTAGCGAAATCGAGATTGAGTTTAGGATTAATCTATTACAACGAGCAGCAAGATGATAAAGCAGTGGAGATGTATAAGGCAATCATTGTAGATTACCCAGGTACAGAAGAAGCTAAAGAAGCTTTATTAGCGATCAAAAACATATATGTAGATGCAGGTAATGCAGAAGCCTATTTAAGTTATGTAAAAACTCTACCATTTGCTTCGGTGAGTTCTGGTGCACAAGATAGTATTACCTATCAAGCTGCTAATAACAGATTTTTATTAGGCGATTGGGATAATGCTGTCAACGGATTTAATAATTACATTGAAAAATTCACTAATGGTTCATTCATCATCGATGCACATGCAAATAGAGCTGAGTGTTTCATGAGAACTAAAAGAGAAAAATCAGCATTGATAGATTTTGAATATTTAATTTCAATTTCAAATCCGAAGTACCTCGAACGCTCCCTACTCTATTCAGGAAGAATATACTTTGCATTAAAAGATTATGCTAAAGCATCTACAACATATACTCAATTAGAGCAGAGTGCTGAATTTAAAGACAATTATGGAGAAGCAATCTCTGGTGCTTTAAAATCATTTGCAGCATTAAATGATAGTGCAGGTATATTGAAATATAGTCAAAGAGTTTTATCATATGAGAAATCTTCAGTAGAAGATCAATACAATGCTTATTTATTTCTAGCTAGATATTATTATGGTATAAACAATATCGACAAGGCAGATGAAAATTATAGAGCTGTAGCAAAATTAACCAGAACAGAAGCAGGTGCTGAAGCTAAGTACTATATCGCAAGTATTTTATTCAGTAAAGGAAAATATTTAGACGCTCAACAAGCATGCTTCGATTTAAGTAATCAAGTTCCTTCTTATGAATATTGGGTAGCCAAAGGCTTTATTATTTTGGCAGAAAGCTATTCGAAATTAGGTAACGACTTTCAAGCAAAAAGTACATTACAATCAATCATCGACGAATACAGTGTACAAGATGATGGAATCATCATTGAAGCACAAAAAAAATTAGATGAAATTTCACAACCACGTTAATAAGATGAGAGTAAGATATATTATATATAGTTTATCATTAATACTACTAGGTAGTACTGCTTTCGCTCAGAAAAACTTATCGGAACAAGTAAACGTTGTTCGTACATATAAACCTATTTTGGCTGAAGCTGTCAAAATAAACTCTAATCCGGAAATCAAATTCGAACAAGAAGGCAAAACAAATCCAGATTACCATTTTCTCTCACACAGAATAGATTCAAATTTAAAATTGAATGCTATAACTGTTGAGAAAATGAAAAACGAAAGCATTGCCAAATTATATCGCTATTATATTCGGATGGCAGGTGGTAATTATCGTAGTAGCTATTTTGAAGCATGGGCTAATAATTTACGTTCAAAAGAATGGGTAATGTCAACTCATTTCAGACATAGAGCTTCTGCTTCATCTCTTAAAAATTATGATAACATGGCATTCTCAGAAAATACTTTGAATGCGAATGCAAAGAGAATATACAATAAACAAACAGTAAGCCTTGCCCTATTATACGATAGAGATGTTAATCATTATTACGGATATAATCATTCTAAGTTTGAGTTAGAGCCTCGCTCTGTGCGCCAACAATATGATTTATTCGGACTACAATCAGAAGTAATATCGAATCATAATAATAATGATCAATTAAAATACAATGCTCGATTTGATTTCTATACATTAAAAGATTTTTATAATTCATCAGAAAATAGATTCTCATTAAATGCTACTGGTAATTATAAAGAATTTGAATCAAAAATATTATTCGACTTTGCAAAGTATGCAGATACATTAGACCAACAGAATAATTTATTCGGTATGGAAAATGTGATGCATCTTAAAGAATCGGGGTTTGATATCAACATCGGATTTAACATGTACCAAGAATTTGGAAAAACAAACCTCTTCCACATTTATCCGAATGTCTCTGCAAGCTACGATTATACTGACTTTGATGCGAAGGTTTACGTCGGATTAAAAGGGGGTATGAGAAAGAATAGTTTGAGAAATGTCTATACAGAAAATCCTTTCATACGTGAAAATATAAATATTGAAAACACGAACGAGAAGATCAATTTATATGCTGGGGTACGTGGACGAATAGATTCTAAGAATTCATATCAAGTAAATTTCAACTATCTAAAAACAGATAATGAAATGTACTTTTTAGCAGATGCCGATACGGTTACTAGATACCATGTAATTTACGATGGTGCTAATGCATCAGAAATGCAAATCAATTTGAACTATGTTCATCAAAGCAATGAGAAATTAAGAATCAATGGTAATTTAGAATATAGAATTTTCAATACAGATACACTAAAAGCTGCTTGGTTTAGACCTAGCACTAGAATAGCCCTAAGCGCTGAATATAATATTGCCAATAAGTTTTTATTGAATACCGAATTGTATGGCTATTCGAAAATGAAGTCGGCGACTATAACCGGACTTGAAAAAGAATTAGAGGGAGGTGTTGATTTGAATATAGTTATAGATTATAGATATTCTAAAATGATTTCTGTATATTTAAACCTAAACAACCTATTGAATTACAAGAGAGAAAATTATTTATTTTATCCCGGCTTCGGCTTCCAAGCAATGCTTGGTGCCAGCTTTAGGTTTTAATTAAGCTATGAATCAAAAACTCATTGATTACCTACCAGATTTAATTACTCATTTTGAATGCGTAATAATCCCTGAATTCGGTGGCTTTATCTCAGAAAAAACAGGTGCTAGTATTAATAGCATTGGTAATTTACAGGCTCCTAAAAAGAACATCTTATTTAATCAACTATTAAATCACAACGACGGACTTCTAGCTAATTACATAGCACAGAAAGAAAATATATCATATAATGAGGCATTAGATCTTATAAAATCTGAAGTCGAGGAAATGCTTGATCAATTAGAAAAAAATCAAGTATTAAAAATCAATAAAATTGGTGAATTCAGATTGTTAAATGAGCATATCATTTTCAAGGCTGATGATGATGAGAACTATTTGATTGATTCTTTTGGTTTGTCGAGTCTGGGGAAGGAAAAGAAAGAAGAAAAATCGGAAATAGAGAATACGAAAAACGTGGAAGCGGAAGTCGTGGAGAAGAAAATAGAAAATACGAAAGACGTAGAAGAGAAAATAGTGGAGACGAAGAGTGCAGATAGTAACCAAAAAAATATTCAATTCTTGATTATTGCTGTTGTGCTTTTATTATCAGGATTGGCATTTTATACGATGAAAGACAATATCTTCAAATTGAATGAGAAGTCGAGTACAGTAGATACCTTATTGAATCAAAATGATACGTTAAAATTATTAGAAGATAGTTTAAACCAGATATCAGAACAAATAGATACTGCAACAAACGTCGATCCTATTAATTCAACAGCAAATACCGAAAATATTACCCAAGAGAATTCAGGTAATGTTACGGAGATTATAGATACTAGTTCAACAAATACAGGTACTAATGTATACTGCATAGCATCAGCATCATTCGGAAATGAAAAAGATGCAATAGCTGAAAAACGTCAATTAGAAATGATCGGATTTGAAGCTGAAATTATTGCTATGAAAAATGCTATACGCTATCAAGTTATTATAGGCAAGTACCAAAAGTACCAAGATGCCGTTAATGAATTAAAGTTCGCAAAGAACATTGATAAAAAGTTTTATTTATTAACCGTTAAAGAAAACAAATAAATGATCTTATTACAGATTGCAGAAAACGTTACAACAGAAGTTGCTCAACAAGCTACTGCTGATGCTCAATTGAATCTATTACAACTTATCATCAAAGGTGGTTGGGTAATGATTCCGATTTTGATTTTATCAATCATGGGCTTTTACATTTTCTTTGAACGCTATTTCACATTGAGAAAAGCGAATAAAGACGAATCAGGATTAATGGTACAAGTACGTGAGTTAATCAAACAAGGCAACGTATCATCTGCAATTGCGCTATGTAAACAATCTAATACTCCAATTGGCAGAATGCTTCAAAAAGGATTATTAAGAATAGGTAAACCTATCAAAGAAATTGAAGGCTCAATTGAGAACGTAGGTAAGTTAGAAGTAGCCAAATTAGAGAAGAACATCAGTATACTCGGTATCATCGCGGGTATCGCTCCTATGCTAGGTTTCGTAGGCACTATATCAGGCGTTATCAAAATCTTCTACAATATTTCATTATCAGATAACATCAGTATCGGTATTATCGCCGGAGGATTGTATGAGAAGATGATTACATCGGCAGCCGGACTTATAGTAGGTATATTAGCCTATATAGGTCACCATGTATTGAATTTAATGGTTGACAAAATCATATTAAAATTAGAGACAGAATCAATTGATTTCATTGACTTATTAGAAGAGCCAAGTAAATAATGAATCTCAGAAGAAGACATAAAATTGTACCAGAAGTAAGTACAGCTTCGCTGAATGACATCATGTTTTTCTTGATGCTATTCTTTTTGATTGCCTCTACTGTAGTAAACCCCAATGTGATAAAGTTGTTATTACCTAAGGCAAGCAGCGGACAATCAGTAGCGAAGAAAACAATTAGTGTATCAATCACTAAAGACTTACAATATTTTGTAGAAAAACAAAATGTACCAGCAGATCAAATAGAACAAGTACTTCAATCGTTCTTAAGTAAAGCTGATGAATTAACGGTCATATTATACGTTGATAAAACGGTTCAGATACAAGACATTGTTAATGTGATGGATATTTCGAATCGCTTAAAAGTAAAATTAGTTTTAGCCACCGATCCAAAATAATTAAAAGTGCAAGGCGAATCGTCACAAAATATAAAAGCAATTATCAGCACTACGATTTTACATTTGCTGTTCATTGCTATTTGTTATTTTTTTTATATCAATGTTCAAATTCCGCAAGAGGAAATTGAAACAGGTGGTATCGTTATTAATTATGGAACATCCGAAACAGGTATGGGAAATGAATATACCAGTATGGATGAGCCAGCAATTGGAGAGAACATTTCAAACGAACCTATCGAAGACCCGAATAGACCTAACTCAAGTGTGAGTAGTAGTTCTGATGCGAAAGATGTACTTACTCAAGATACAGAAGAAGCCCCAGCAGTTGTAGATGCAAATCCGAAGAGCTCCAATAACTCAAGCTCAACAAGCAACAACACCCCTACTGAACCAGCAAAACCTAGCGTTGATAGCCGTGCAATATTTAAAGGTAAAAAAAATAATGGCACTGGCGGAGGTGATGGTACAGGTACTACACCAGGAAATCAAGGTGCAGTAAATGGTGACCCTAATAGTAAATCATACACAGGTGGAGGTACTGGTGGCGGCGGAGTAGCTCTGAATTTAAATGGTAGAAAATTTTTGAGTTTACCGAAGATACAAGATGACGGACAAACGCAAGGGAAAATAACAGTTGATATCACAGTTGATAAAAATGGAACCATTGTTACTGCAAAAGCAGGTGGTAGAGGAACTACCATATCTAACGCTCAGCTATGGGAAAAATGTGAGAAAGCAGTGTTGGGGAGTAAGTTAAATGCAATAGCAACCGGACCAGAAATTCAAGCAGGTTCTGTAATCTTTACATTTATTTTAGAATAAGTGAATTACCAAGAGACATTAGATTATTTATATACGCAGTTACCCATGTTTCAAAGAGTGGGTGCTCAAGCATATAAGCCTAGTTTAGAAAACACATTAAAATTTTCTGAAGCACTCGGCAATCCGCATAATCAATTCAAAAGCATACATATTGCAGGAACGAATGGAAAAGGTTCGACCTCACATATGATGGCATCCATTTGTCAAGCTGCTGGTTATAAAACTGGCTTATATACTTCACCACATCTTGTAGATTTTAGAGAACGAATACGCATTAATGCAGATATGATACCACAAGAAAATGTGGTGGCATTTGTAGAAAAAAACAAAAAAATAATTGAAGAAATTCAACCTTCATTCTTTGAAATGTGTGTTGTTATGGCATTCGATTATTTTGCAAAAGAAAAAGTAGATATCGCAGTTATAGAAGTAGGTATGGGCGGAAGATTAGACTCTACTAATATCATACATCCACTGCTTAGCATAATAACTAATATAAGTTATGACCATATGCAATTTTTAGGAGATACCTTACCTAAAATAGCAAGAGAAAAAGCAGGTATTATTAAGGCACAAATACCCATAATCATTAGTCAAAAGCAAGAAGAATGCGCCGATGTTTTTGTTGAAATCGCAAAAGAAAAAAATACTGAATTGATATTTGCTTCTGATTATTTAAATGTTGAAGATTTAGAAGATTCAGATTTAAATATTTTATCGATAGATGTACAATCGGGTTCGAATAAGTACCATCTAGAAACTACCCTCACAGGGAAATACCAACTAAAAAATATTGTTGGAGTTGTAGCTGCGTATGAAAAATTAAATAAACTTGGCATCCAGATAAATAATGAAGCACTAATAGAAGGTGTGCTAAAAGTAAAAGAGAATACAGGTTTACGCGGACGTTGGGAGATTTTATCTAAAGAACCTTTGTCAATTGCTGATACCGGGCATAATGAAGATGGTATTCAACAAATTATCAATCAAATATCAACCATTGAATACGATCGATTACATTGGGTTTGGGGCATGGTGAATGACAAAGATCCAGCGAAAGTTTTTAAACTCTTACCAAAATATGCCAACTATTATTTCTGCGCACCAAATATTCCAAGAGGTTTAGATGCTAATAGCTGTAAAGAAAAAGCTGTAGAATATGAAATATATGGTGAAGCCTACCCTTCTGTTAAAGAAGCATATGAAGCAGCTCAATCAAATGCACGCGCTAACGATCTTATATTGATAGGCGGAAGTACATTTGTTGTAGCAGAAGTTCTCTAGATGTCTTTATTTTAGTAAATTTAGCTAAAATCATTCGACATTGAAAAATAAGAAAATATTGATACTCGACGATGAAGAAGACATCTGTTTTCTGTTAAGTAATTTTTTGAAAAATCAATACAAAGAAGTTAACTACGCAAATACAATTTCAGAGTTCAGATCTTTTGATTTAAATTCAATTGATGTATTAATTATTGACAATAATTTACCCGATGGATATGGTTTTGATATAATTCTAGATATTAAATCTTCAAAGCCTGAGATAAAGATAATAGCCATAAGTGCATTCGATGCAAATAATGAACGAAAATATGCTATTGAGAATGGAGCAGATTTATTTTTAGGTAAACCATTTAAATTTGATGACATCCTTCAGAAAATAGAATTACTAAAATGAAAAAAGAGAAAGGATTTTTGTATTGGCTAATTATCAAAGAAACTTTTGTAGAGTTTGATAAAGATAATGCAACGAAATTAAGTGCAGCCCTAGCCTATTATACAATTTTTTCTATAGCTCCAATGTTAGTAGTTATCATCTCATTATGTGGTATCTTCTTAGGTCAACAAGCTGTGAGTGGTGAATTGTTTGAACAAATTAGAACTTATGTAGGAGACGCTGCTGCATTACAAATACAAAGTATGATTGGTAGTATAGCTTTTAATAAAGGAAGTGTTATTGCCAGTATTGTAGGTATCATAACTATGCTAATTGGTGCCACTGGAGTCTTTACAGAAATACAAGACTCATTGAACCTAATGTGGGGTGTACGTGTTAAAAAACGAATTGGAATTTTAAATGTGTTAATCAATCGTTCCTTAGCATTTATAATTGTACTAGGTATGGGATTAGTTTTACTATTGAGTTTATTTATCAGCGGATTGATTACAGGCTTTGCACATACAATTCAAAGAATATTACCTTGGTTCCCACTGAATTTAGTCGATATCGCCAATACAAGTATTATCATAACAATCTTAACTGCGCTATTTATCGTAATTTACAAAGTGCTACCTGATGCAAAAATAAGTTTCCGTGATTCTTTAGTCGGATCCATTTTTACCACCATATTATTTTTAATTGGTAAATGGGGAATTACTTTTTACTTAGGTTGGCTAACAGTAAATTCAACCTATGGTGCAGCAGCATCTTTAGTAATAATTTTATTATGGGTATATTATTCAGCAATCATCTTTTATTTTGGTGCTGAATTTACACATGTTTATGCTATTCATGCTGGCTCTGGTGTAAAAGCCAAAGCCCATGCAGTGCTTATTAAAGAGAAAGAATTAAATTAACACAAAATGCTCAACACAACTAAAATAAAAATATTAATCATCGATGATGATGTAGATATGTGTTTTTTACTCGATCGCTTTCTTACAAAACACGATTATGAAGTAAAGACTATGCATAAAGGCGCTACTGCCTTAGAATATTTAGCACATAATACAACAGACTTATGCATTTGTGATTTTAGATTAGGTGATATGGATGGAATAGAGTTATTGAAATCTATACGAAACATACAACCCAATTCTAAGATACTAATGATTACTGGCTATTCAGATATTAAAGTAGCTGTTCAAGTAATCAAAATGGGCGCTTATGATTATATCACCAAGCCTATTTTACCAGATGAATTATTAGCAACCATTCAGAAAGCTTTAAATGTTGAAAATAATACCATCACTAATAATATTGAATCAAAAGATAAAAAAGACAATAAACACAATACAAAATACATAAGCGGGAATAGTAAACAAGCAAAAGAATTATATTCACAAATTGATTTAGTAGCCCCTACCAATTACAGCGTGATTATTTATGGCGAAACAGGTACAGGTAAAGAATCAATTGCCAGAACAATACATGATAGAAGTAATCGTAAATCAAATGCATTTATAGCTGTCGACTGTGGTGCATTGTCGAGAGATTTGGCGGCGTCTGAGCTCTTCGGACATGAGAAGGGTTCTTTTACGGGGGCTATGCAAGCAAAAACAGGAATGTTTGAATTAGCAAACGGAGGCACTTTATTTTTAGATGAAATTGCAAATTTACCATACGATGTTCAAACCTTATTACTTAGGGCAGTACAAGAACAAAAGATCAGAAAAGTAGGTGGTTTAAATGATATTTCTGTGGATGTTAGAATAATTGTAGCATCGAACGAAAATTTAATGGATGCTGTACGATCAGGCAAATTTAGAGAAGATCTATATCATCGATTCAATCAATTCGATTTAAGTCTAACAGCTCTAAGAGAACGTGGAAAAGATATTATGCTTTTCGCAGAATTCTTTTTAGAACAAGCAAACAAAGAATTAAATAAAAACATTATCGGGTTTGAAGAAGAAGTTATCAATAGTTTCAATACCTATTCATGGCCTGGCAATTTGAGAGAACAGAACAATGTAATTAAAAGAGCATGCTTACTTTGCGATAAAAGCTTTATAGAAACCAAAAATTTACCTCAAGAGATTTCTAATAATATTAAATTATTCTTTAGTGATAGAAAATCAACAAAGCCAAATGATAAAAAGCATGATTTGAAATCTGCAGCTGCAGAGGCAGAATTAGAAACCATATTAAATGTTTTGCGACAAGTTCAATTTAATAAGACTAAAGCTGCAAAACTCTTAAACATAGATCGCAAAACATTATACAATAAAATGAAACTTCTCAATTTAAATATTGAAGATTCAAATGATGAATAGTTATTTTAAAAATTATTATAAAGGTATAAGTATACCCATTTTTGTACTAACGATTCTCGTTTCGGCTACGCCATTCATTTCACATCTTTGGGGCTTTGATATTTATTTCAATAATAAAATCATAAATCTTAGTGATTTAGCAACACTAAACGAAATTGCAAGTGATAGTAAATTAAATAGTCTATTAGCAGGTAAATATATTCATACACTAATCGTTGGTTTTTCCATTACTATTGCTTTCTTAACAGCTATATTATCTTTCGTTGATTACTTTATTAAAAAAAATGTAAGTACACCCATCGTTGGTGTGGCCCTACTATGCGCAGCGATGCTAGATTTAGCACATATTCTTAGTGCCGATCAACTAATCTATTATGAAAAGATAAACAGTGATATTACATCATTCACATGGTTATTCTCAAGAATTTTCCATGCCCTAATTTTGATATTAGGAGTTGGTATTTTTTTACTTCAAAAAAAAGAAGCCCTTCAGTATGAATATAGAAGTGAAAAATATTTTGTATTGTTCATTACAAGTATTTTCGTATTACTAGCAGTCAATGCAATTTTAATTGTGACCGATCAAAGTTTGATTTTACCACAAATGATATTTCCTAATTCATTTATCTCACATCCTTATGATTTAATACCATTATTTCTTTATATAATATCCGGACTTTTCATATTCTCTAAGTTCTACAAAATGTATCCTAATACATTTTCACAAACACTTATTCTCTCTTTAATACCATCTATTGCCGCTCAAATTCACATGGCATTTGGATCTAAAGAAATTTATGACTTTGATTTTTATGCAGCACAACTTCTAAAAACAATATCATACTTTGTTCCATTTATCGGATTAACAATTAACTATATTGAAACTTATTTACATGAAAAGATAGTTGTAGAAAAACTAGATATAGAATTTCAAAAAAGATCAGAAGCACAAATACTATTGCAAGGTATACTCGATGTATCTTTAAGTGGAATCATGTCATTCTCTGTTTTAAAAAATGAAAAAAATGA
>JBKCCA010000340.1:0-1427 GCA_046305595.1 bacterium | reverse complement strand
TAAATGATTTAGACTTTGATGAAAACACAATCATCAGAAGAGAAATATCTGTTGATAATAAATCAAGAGCGTTTATCAATGACACCCCTTGCACCATCCAGCTATTAAAACAACTCGGTGAAAAGTTAGTGGATATTCATTCACAACATGAAACGCTATTAATAAATTCATCAGATTTTCAATTAAATTTTGTTGATGCAATCTCAAATATTAAAAAAGAAACTGCACAGTTCGCAAAAGATTATCAGTCATTACAAAGTCTAGCTAAAGAAATTCAGAATTTAGAATTAGAATATTCAAACGCAATTAAAGAGCAAGATTATTTAAAATTTCAATTTGATGAATTATATCAAACAGAATTAAAAGGAGATGAACAGCAATTATTAGAAGCTGAGCAATCGCTTTTAAGTAATGCTGAAGAAATTCAATCTAAAATAAGTAGCATCACTAATGTTTTACAAGATGCTGATGTAAATATAATAGATCAACTAAAACTAGTTCAATCTCAATTAGTATCAATCGAAAAACACAATACTAATATTAAACTAATATCAGAGAGACTGAAGTCAAGTATTATTGAAATCAAAGATATTTATGCTGAGTTAGAAAATGTTGCGAATGAATCACAAGCTAATCCGAATAGACTCGAAATAGTTCATGAACGTTTGAATATTATTTACCGACTAGAACAAAAACATAGAGTAGAAAGTATTCAAGAGTTATTAGATATTCAAAATAAATTAGATGATGCTATTCGTAGCTTTGATCAATCTGAAGAAACTATTAAAAATAAGAAAGCTGAATATGTGAATATTCAAGTTGAACTATTAAAACGTGCGAAAGTAATTTCAGAAAAAAGAAAATCGTCGTTTAATACAATTATAGATTTCTTAGTTAGCAATCTAAAAGATTTAGGTATACCACATGCGGTGATTGAAATCGCACACGAGGTTAATGAAGGTCAGCTAGGTAAAACTGGTATTGATGATATCAAGATATTATTTTCTGCCAACAAGGGGCAAAAGCCTGAGAGCATAAACAAAGTCGCATCAGGAGGTGAACTTTCAAGAATTATGCTTTGCATTAAATCTTTATTAGCAGAGAAAGAACATTTACCTACCATTATCTTTGACGAGATAGATACTGGGGTTTCAGGTGAAGTAGCTATTAAAATGGGACAAATTATGCGAAGATTATCGAAAAATCTTCAAGTAATGAGCATTACCCATTTGCCACAAATTGCAAGTTTAGGAAATCATCATTATTTTGTATACAAAGATCAATTACAAAACGAGACGATTACTAAAATGAAATTATTGAGTAATGAGGAACGAGTAGTTGAAATAGCAAAAATGTTGAGTGGTGAAAAGCCAACAGCAGGAGCTTTGGAGAACGCCAAAGAATTATTATTAAATAAAGTATAACAA
>JBKCCA010000339.1:0-8796 GCA_046305595.1 bacterium | reverse complement strand
GAATTAATACATATAAAAGGATTTAATTTCAGCATTTTCTTAATTCTATTATTTGCCATTGCAAATCAAGTCGTAGAAGCATTAAAGTGGAAATACGCCACTCGTTCTTTAGAACAAGTTTCCATGTCGAATGCTTTAGCTTCAGTTTTTTCTGGTATTTCAATTGGAATATTTACACCCAATAATATAGGGGAGTATGGTGGAAAAATTTTGTATTTAAAAGATCATAATAGAGGCGCTGGTGTTGTAGTAAATTTTATTACTTCTATTTCTCAATTAGTAATTACTTTATCTATTGGTTTGCTTGCATACTTGTTTTACTTTTCAAAATTTGTAACCTCACAAACTATCGTTTTAAATATTTTAACTTATACTGTAGTTGTTTTCATCTGTTTATTAATTCATTTATTTATTAATATAAATAGGTTGAGTTTTTATGCTGATAAAATAAAATTATTATCGAAACTCAAAAAGTACACACAAGTATTTGACTTATTTCATTCGAAACAAGTTGTAATTATTTTATTGTTTGCTTTCATTAGGTATTTGATTTTCTCGACACAGTATTTATTAATAATAAAATATGTTGACCCCTCTCTAAGTATCAGCAATATTGTGATGATGACTTCCTTGATTTTTCTTGCACAATCAATCTTGCCAAGCTTTGCAATTACTGAAATTATGATGAGAGGCTCTGTAGCAGCATTTTTCTTTGAACATATAAGCAGTGATGTATTGCCGATAGTAGCTTCTGCTTTTAGTATATGGATACTTAATGTTATATTGCCAGCAATTATTGGGTCATATTTTGTATTAAAAGCAAACTTCTTAGGTGCACGTAATTAGTATTTTCTTCTATCTCTTACTTTTATTTTATCTAACAATTGTTTTGTTTTTTATCTACGGATGGTTGAAATCAAAGAAATACATTGCAAAAAAAGAGCAATATACTACTACATTAACTGTAGTAGTTGCTGTTAGAAATGAAGAAGCCAATATTATCAATTTATTAAACGACCTTAAATCACAAAGCTATTCTTCGAATTTATTTGATGTTATTATAGTTGATGATCATTCAACTGATAATACCGTACAATTAATTGAAGATTATGATATGGCAAATCTTCGATTAATAAAGTTGAATTTAGATAAGCCAATTAATTCTTATAAGAAAAAAGCAATTAAAGAAGCTATAAAATTATCTAATGCTAAACTAATAGTTAGTACTGATGGTGATTGTAGATTAAATATAGATTGGCTGAATACTATTGTTGCTTTTTATGAAGCAAACAATTTTAAAGTTATCTCAGCGCCAGTAACTTTTCATAATCAACAAAATTTATTTGAAATATTTCAGACAATAGAGTTTCAATATTTAATTGGTCTAGGTGCTGCAGCTATTTTCAATAATTATCCGATTACCTGCAATGGGGCTAATTTCATATATGAAAGAGAAGTATTTAATGAGCTTGATGGATTTAAAGGGATAGATCATAAAGCCACTGGTGATGATGAACTTTTTTTACATAAAGTGTTTACCAAATATCCGAACTCGGCAGGCTTTATAAAATCTGAACAAGCTGTCGTTAAAACTTATGCGAAGCATAATTTAAAAGAGTTCATACAACAAAGAAAGAGGTGGGCTTCAAAAAGTACAGGATATACTGATAAGAAGGTTGTCTCAATAGTTATTGGCGTTTTTCATTTTAACCACGCACAATTTTTATATCAAGTTATATATTTTTTAGATACTACGTTTATTGAATTCTTTTCAGTAGCTATAATTTTGAAAGTGTTATTTGACGGATATTTTATGTATTTGATATTAAAGTTTTTTAATAATACTAGATTTATAGTTTATTTACCTCTTATCGTATTATTGCATGTTTTTTATATTTTGTACATAGGTATACTTGGGAATATCAATAAAACATATCATTGGAAAGGTAGAAAGGTTTATTAATTATAATGAAAGAAGCAAGTCACACAAGCAGGGTTGTTAAAAACTTTTTAAATAATAAACTAGCAGTTTTTGGTTTATTAATTATATGCTTTCTTCTGTTTTTAAGTGTATTTGCATATCATTTATCACCAGACAGCTCTACAAACGCAAACGATATGCATTTAGAGCTAAGCACGTTGAAGCCAGGCGCTAAAGTTAAATTTATCAGAGAAGAGAGAAATGAGTTCAAAGATGAAAGCTCTTTTTTAAGTGTCTTTGTTGAAGGCAATGGCCAACTTAATTCACATATTGCAATCGACACGCTTTGGCATAGAAATAATATTGTTTATTTTAAAAGGTATGCAGATGTGAGTGTAGATTCTATTTTACTTCAAAAAATCGGATGTAATACATATGAAGATTTTGAGCAATACCATACAGATGTTGAGTACTATATTTTTGGTACAGATAGATATGGTAGAGATATGTTTTCTAGGATTTTAATTGGCTCTAGGGTTTCATTATTGGTAGGTATTGTATCTGTTATTCTATCTATGATTATTGGAATATTTTTAGGAGCAATTGCAGGCTACTATGGCGGGAAATTAGATGCATTAATATCTTGGTTTATCAATGTAGTTTGGTCGCTGCCTACACTCTTATTAGTTATTGCAATTTCATTTGCTTTAGGCAAAGGATTTTGGCAAGTATTTATAGCTATAGGAATGAGTATGTGGGTAGAAGTAGCTAGGTTGGTAAGAGGGCAAGTTATTTCAATAAAGAAAATTGAATATGTTGAAGCAGCTAGAGCATTAGGCTATCACGAATTCAGAATTATTTTCAGACACATACTCCCCAATATGATGGGGCCTCTATTAGTAATTGCATCAGCAAATTTTGCATCAGCAATTTTATTGGAAGCAGGGTTGAGCTTCTTAGGCTTTGGTGCGCAACCCCCTGTCCCTACTTGGGGAGGTATGGTAAAAGAGCATTATGGATATATAATTATGGATGCTGCTTATTTAGCAATGATACCTGGCTTTTCAATTATGATTTTAGTTTATGCATTTAATATCTTCTCTTCAGGCATAAGAGATGCTTTTGATATTAAGAATTAAGGCTCAATTGTTTTAATGTTTTAATATCATACATAATTATTATTGAAATAATTATGAAAAAGATTCCACCGTTTTTATCTACCTCAACCATATCACCTAATGCAAGGTGTACTAAAAATATCACCAAAACAGCAAAACAACAAGTCATTAAGGTTTTTATAAACCTGTCATTGGTTCTTCTATAAATAGAGTGAGATTTAATAATAGACCACAAATATATTAAGCTAAATATTATAAATCCGAATACACCTTGGTCTGAGAATACCATTAAAAAATAATTATGCGTACTAGATTTTTCGGGGTTATCACTTACGTATGTACTAAAAACAGGATTTGCATATGATTTATAAGTTGGATAAAAAGTATTATTACCTGTGCCAAACCAAAAGTTGTATTTAATTAAGTTAACTGCTGCTACCCATCTGTATATTCTCTCCATGCCAGAGATATCACTCATTTCTACAGTAGCCTCCATATGCTTACTAAAGTCTTCTTGATTGAAAACGGTTTTTTGATAATTAGGAGCATACTTCATGTATGTATTATTATCTACTAAATAATAGCAAAAACCAGTAACGCCTATTAAAGCAATTAACATTGCATGCTTTAGGTACTTTGTATTAAAGACTACTATTGCTGCAATGGCTGCAATAATTGAAAGCCAAGTTGTACGTGTGTATGAAGTGATAATTGCAAACAATAAAATACCAATAGAAGAAACTAAAATAAATCGTATTAACTTATTTTCTTTGTACCATCCTACAGCCCCAACAACAAATGGTAATGATAGCCCTAGTGTACATGCATAAATAACATGATTTACATAGAATGGGCGAGCCGATGAGTTTACATCTTCAAAGCCAAATCCTGTTAATGCATGATTTAAAATTGTATAAAATACCGTAGCCATTAATGGTATGAAAAAATACCAAAATGCTTTTTTGAAATCATTTTCAGTTTTCAAAATAATTATCGGCATGATAACTAAAGCTGCATAAAACCAGAGCTTAGCTAATAAATATTTCAATGAAAGTATTGGCGAAAGTGAAACGAAAATATTAAAAACAAAAAGTAGTAATTGTAATAGAATTAGAATCGAAATCGCATTGCTTAAATAATCTTTAATGTTCAATCGTTTATTTATTATTAAAAGTATAACTACTGCTGTTAATGTTAGCATTAATACTTCTGATGGGGCACTCAATGAAAGACTGCCAAAATACACATCAATTGAAATAGGTAATGAGGCAACTAGAAAATAAAATAGATAAGAGAAATTATTAATAGTTATAGCAGCAAAGATCAATAAGAGGGGAATCACTGAAATGTATGGCATCTCAATATATACACCATATATACTTGCAGCAACAAATATTAATATGCTAACAAAAAAAAATAAATAATCAGTTTTATTTAATTCTCTAATTTCTTTCAATGTAATTTCTTCTAAAAGTCGGTAAATAGTCTAGTAAAACTATAGCAACTAAAGCGAACAATAATGTTGAAATCGAGACAATAGCTGTAGTAAGTAATCTACGTGGTTTAGATGCTATTTCTGGTTTATCTGCTGAGTTGATTACAAATTTCTGAGGAAGTGTTTTTTCGAAACCCATTTTAGCGCTTTCATACCTCATCTTCAAACTCAATAACTTTTTGCGTTCCATTTCTAAAGTATTTATGCTATTAAGATAATTGCCTCCATGTTTAGAAATCAAATCTAATGTTGGTTTGATCGAGTTAACCGCAGCTTGATAACCTTTAACTCTTGCTTTTGATTTTATAATTAAAGTATCTGGCAATGCACTTTTATTTTCTTCATAAACCTTTAATAGAGCTTGTTCTTGATCTAATCTGATTTTATTTAAAGTATAAGCTTCGTTTAATTGTGATGATTGTTCGAAATAATCATAAATACCAAGATTTCTTAGTACAGCTAAAGTTGTATTTAATGAATCCATCATTTTAATTTGACGATTATATTCTTCTGTAATAATATTTAAGGCTTCTTTTGCTTTTACTTTTTGTATATCATTTTTCTTGCTATCTGCATAATTAGCTATGTAGTTTGCCATTTCTGCAGCTAATGCAGGCTTACTATCATATACAATTACTTCAATTGCTTTGTATTCTGTTTGTTTAACTTCAAGATTTTTACTAAAAAGCGCTCTCATAGTTAACATGGAAATTTTTTTGGTAGTATCTAAACCATAGTGTGCAGCAAGTCCATATTTAATGATAACATTGTTTTTCATGTCATCAGAACTTAGAATTTGAAGCAATTGCTCAGCGTCTTCATCATTTCCAAATTCAAGAACTCCATATCCTTGGTTGCCTGGCTCTGTTAATAGAGTAGTTGATAGATTAGTATTAGAAGTAGGGTAGAATATTACACTTGCTTTATAGAGAGGGGTAATGAACTTTGGACCGGTAAAAACATATGTTGCAACTGCGCTAATTAAGCATGCGATGATCACTGGTAACTTCCATTTCCAAATGAGTTGAACAAAATATATAATATCAAATGAATATGACTGGTCGTTTTGTACTTTCATGTAGTTTGAGTTGATTGACGCAAATGTATTGATTTTCTTTAATTATTACTTGTTATTAACTATCATTAAGACTTGTTTTAAAGAAATTAAACGTACAATAAATAGAATTAGTACTGATAAAGACGAACCTATTAAGATGTCTAATAACCAGTTGTTTACGTAAGACTTTAAAGCAATATTTAAACTTATGACAATCAATAGCCAAATGATAAAACTTAGTAATTTCATTAGGCTTATTTTAATCGATAGGCTTTTTAAAGAATAAATGGTTTGCAATAATGAAACAATCCCAAAAGTAAATATTGTTATTAAGCATGATGCTGCAGCACCGTATTTCGGAATAAATATAATGTTTAAAATAATAGTCGAAAATGTTGCTATTAGAGCAAATCTGTTAAGTAATTTAATTTCACCTTTGGCAGTTAAATAGGTGCCAAAAATATAGCTATTACATATGAATATAAATGAAATTAAAAGTTTCTGGAATAAGCTAGCGCTGTATTCTATATTTTCATGATATAGCAATTGCATAATCTCTTTTGAATGTATAATACTCACTATGGCTATTATAATTGCTGGTAATACTAAAATTGAAAAGCTCGTTTTGATTAATTTCGCTACATCGATATTTGATTTTAATGATTTTGAAAAAATCGGATAAAGAAGTCCAGCAAACAAAACTGCTATCATATTCAATGCGTCAATTATTCTGTACGCGGCTGCATAAAAGCCTACTTCTTGATTTCCACTGTTATGTATTTCTTTAATGAATACAGTATCAACTTTAGAATAAATCAACATTAGCAATGTTAATAGTGCATACGGAAAACTTTCTTTTAATATGATAACTATCTTATGGGAATTGAATTCTAATTTAAACTGTTCAGTTTTTGATTTTACTATAAAAAACGATATGACTGCTGATATGCCGAATGAAACAGTTTGAAGCATAACAAATGTTATTACATTCAAATATGCCTTACCAATATCGAAAATGAATAATGGTAAACAGAGTAATATCATTATTAGTTTGTCTGTGATTGATAAAAAAGTATCTGTTTTGAATAATTGTAATCCAGCAATATTTGATCTATTATATAGCGTATATGAATTAAAAATTTGACCTAATAATAACAAAATAATTAATGTCCATTCAGTAGTGTTAAGTACTGTTGTAATACCATATATCAAAATGAATAGCATATACAACAAGCTTAATAGAAGTTTAGTAATTGTGATGTTACTAAAACTTTTATCGAGCAAATGTTGGTTTTGTGAAATATGTCTGTTATTGTAATTGGTAATGCCTGGGTCTAATATAAAACTGAGAATAAAACTTAGGTTGAAAAGTGCATAATACATCCCATAATTTTCAGTACCTATAGCATTTTGTACGTTTATCTCAACACCAAAAATATAAAGTGGTTTAATTAATAAGTTAACTGTAATAATTAATATTAAATTAAGAATGAATTTTCTTTGCATATAATATATATTAATTAATTTCTTTAGTCATTTTTTCGAAAGAATTCCAAAGTAGTCGAGCTGTATTGTCCCAACTAAAATTCGTTACTCTAACTTTCATTTTAGCTTTAAGATTATCACGCATACTTGAGTCTAAAATCAAATGCATTGATTTAGCTATTTCGTTAACATTATTTGGGTCTACCAATAATGCAGCATCATTAGCTACTTCAGGTAAAGATGTCACATTTGAAGTTATTACAGGAGTATTACAATTAAATGCCTCTAAAATTGGTATGCCAAAGCCTTCGTAAAATGGTATGTAAACTAAGGCTATAGCAGATGCTAATACATGGTGAAGTTCTTCATTAGGAATTCTGCCGGTAAAGAGAACATCAATTTCAAACTGCATTGATTCAAGCACAGATTTGAAGTGGTTGTCATCAACCATTACTTTACCTACTATTAAAAGCTTTTTATTCGTTGAGTCATTCTTTTTAAATTCATCAAAAGCCTTTAAGAGATTAGCGATGTTTTTTCTCGGATTAAGTGAGCCAACATAAACGAAGTAATCACAATTATTGCTGTATCTTGTTTTTGTATTTTCTTGTAGAACTTTATCTAAGGGTTTATATAATTCATTCGAACCGTTATAAACCACATCTATTTTATTTTTTGATATTTTATATGTTTGAATAATATCTTGCTTTGAATATTCAGAGACAGTAGCAATTCTGCTGGCTTTATTCGCAAACTTTGGGAAGTAATATCTGTAATATTTTAGCATCAATTTACCTACGTCAGTACTTCTATGTTCGAAAGCAATATCATGAATAACTGCTAATGAGGGCACCTTAGATTTTAGTGGTAAGAAACCATCTGGTGAAATAAAATAATCAATTTTATATTTTTTCAATGCAAACGGCAAACTCCATTCAAAAAAAAGATAAAATAAAAATGGATGTCTAGCCGGCGGATATAGAATTATCGGAGTGATATTTTTTGAAAACAAAAAATCTTTGTGATAAGGTCTGTCGAAAAAAAAATAAAATTCATATTCAGTGTGTTCTCTAGTTATTCTTATAAGAGTTTCATAACTAAACCAGCCAATACCTTCTAGTTTGTCTTTCAATAAAAATCTAGCATTTACACCTATTCTCAAGATATTTATTTTTTTACTTTAATAATCATGTTGGGAGATAGTAAAACATTTTTAGTGCCTCTACCACTCGAAAATAGTATAAGTTTTACCTTGAAAGTATATATTTTCCAAAGTATGTTTCTCAATATTTCTTTTAGAAAACCTGAAACAACTATGTGAGATTCTTTCACTACTATTTCACAAAAGCCCATACTTAACATCAATTGTTCGGCTGAGGATCCATTTAAATAATTTTCATGAGTAAAATCTCCTCTTGAATAAATTGTAGCAAATGGGGCATCATTATTGGGTGTTCTGAAAATAGCAATACCACTAGGTCGTAATGATTTTTTTATGATCTCTAATAAATTTATTAATTCATCTTTGCTAAAATGTTCTATAATATCTACACCAGTAATAACATCATATGTGTTTTCTTTGGTAGATAGAAAATTGTTAATGTCATTAACCTGCACTTCTGAAAGTCCGAATTGATGAGCAATCGCCACCTGACTTTCACTTAAATCTATACCAGTTAAATTTGTATAACCACTGTCTTTTAATAGTTTTATTAGTGAT
>JBKCCA010000338.1:0-8192 GCA_046305595.1 bacterium | reverse complement strand
TTTATCAGATACTGAAAATCAAAAATACGTTAATGATATATTGTTAGATATAAAAGATAAAGTAGAATTTGTTTATAATGCATGGGCTACTGGAAATTATTCTTCACAATTTGTCTCTAAGAATGGAGTTGATGTTGGTAGTTCATTAGGTATGTTAGTCAACCAATTGAATTTCGATTATGAAATTATTAAAAATCCAAAAGTAGGTATACCACTTGGTAAAAAAACTATGGGTGCTATTTTGCCTGAAATGACTGAAGCTTATTATTCGGGTATCTCTAAAGAATTAATTCTATTGAATATTGAATCGATACAAAATAATTTCAATGGAAATGTTACTTCGACAATTACAGGGGTAGGACTTGATGATTATTTAGATGCAGTGAATGCGCAACATAATGGTGTTAATTTATCTACTAAAATTAACGAGCAATTAAATATTGCTAAACAAAAAGTTTCTGCATTACCTGCAAATTTAGCCGATGCAATTACAATAAACCCTATTACAGTTGAAGAAGCTTATAATGAAATTCAAAAAGCACTTATCTATATGAAAACCGATATGCCTTCTGCGCTCGGTATTATGATTACTTACCAAGATAATGACGGTGACTAGTGACAACTCTTTATAATTACATAAATAAGAAAAGCAAAATAGAAACATTAGTGAGCTTTCGAATAATATTCGCGCTCATGATGTTATATAGCACCATCCGTTTTATTTCAATGGGTTGGGTGTACGAGTTCTATGTAAAACCAGCATTTCACTTTAAATATTATGGCTTTTCATGGCTAAATAAATTGCCAGAGCAAGCAATGTACACTGTATTCTTTTTCATGCTGCTTTCTTGTTTAGGTATTTTATTCGGATGTTTCTATAGAATATCTGCAGTGGTATTTTTTCTGACATTTACTTATGTTGAATTATTAGATCAATCGAATTATTTGAACCATTACTACTTTGTTAGTTTAATGGCTTCCATTATGATTTTTTTGCCAGCACATAAATCATTTTCTTTAGATGTTAAATATGCATGGGTAAAAGAATTGAAAGAGATACCTAATTTCTATGTTCTCTTGCCAAAATTTCAACTAGCACTAGTTTATATTTTTGCTGGTATAGCTAAACTTAATTACGATTGGTTAATACAAGCACAACCTCTTAAAATATGGTTGCCAGCTCATTCTCATCTGCCATTAATTGGTTCTTTTTTAAACTATGAAATTGTTGCTTATTTATTTTCATGGTTCGGAGCTTTTTATGATTTATTTATTGTGTTCTTCTTAATTAATTCAAGAACTAGACCCTATGCTTATTTCTTTGTAGTTTTATTTCATGTGTTGACAAGAGTGCTCTTCCCTATAGGGGTATTCCCATATATTATGATTATGTCAACTTTGATTTTCTTTTCAGAAAATTTTCATGTTCGCATAATTAATACATTAAAGTCTTTTTTTAAATCTAATTTTTCACAGCAAGTTGAAATTACACCTGTATCTTATGTAAACATTAGACTTTATGCATTCTTTCTATTGTTTTTTATGCTGCAAATTATTTTACCATTTAGGTATTTAGCTTATCCGGGTAAATTATTCTGGACAGAGCAAGGTTATAGATTTTCGTGGCGAGTGATGTTAATGGAAAAAGCTGGTACAGCATTTTTTTATGTTGAAGATTCAAAAACTAAAAAGCGAATAGAAGTTGACAATAAAGATTTCTTAACTAAGAATCAAGAAAAAATGATGGCAACACAAGCCGATATGATTTTACAATACGCACATTATTTGGGTGAACATTATAAGTCTAAAGGCTTTAATCATCCGAAGGTATTCGTAGAATCATATGTGAACTTGAATGGTAAAGGATCTCAATTATATATTGATTCAACAATTGATTTAATGAAAGTAGAAGATAGCTTTCAAAACAAAGAATGGATATTGAACTATGAGAATTAAGCTTTTTGTAATATTTATTTTTTTTAGTACTGCATCTTATTCTCAGCAAGTATTGAGAGATACCTTGAAGACTCAAATTTCAGAAGTTGTTGTGCGCGACAAATCTTCTAGCATGAGCATAATGAAATTAAAAAATGTTGAAGCAGATGCTATTTATGCTGGCAAAAAATCAGAAGTGATTTTACTATCAGAAATGAATGTAAACTTAGCAGCAAACAATGCGCGACAAATTTTTTCTAAAGTTGCAGGCTTAAATATTTTTGAAAATGATGGTGCAGGTTTACAATTAGGTATTGGTGGTCGCGGACTTAACCCCAATAGAGTATCGAATTTCAATACAAGACAAAATGGTTATGATATAAGTGCTGATGCATTAGGTTACCCAGAGAGAGTTATTATACACCACCTGCAGATTTAGTTGATAGGATAGAAGTAGTAAGAGGTGCTGCATCATTGCAGTACGGTACGCAATTCGGTGGTTTTATAAATTTCAAATTAAGATCTGCTAATCAGCCAAAAGAATTTTCAATAGAGCAAAAAAATACAATTGCCTCGTTTAATCTTTTTACAAATACAACTTCCTTCTCGATTAATAAAAACAAATGGTCTACTTTTCAATTTTATCAATATAAAAGAGGTGATGGCTGGCGTGAAAATTCAGGCTTTAATCAACATACTTATTTTGCGAATCTTGAATATAAATTAAATGATAAATCTAAAATCAAATTAGAACAAACGTATATGCATTACTTAGCCCAACAGGCAGGCGGATTAACAGATGCACAATTTTTAAACAATCCTCAAGTAAGCTATAGATCTAGAAATTGGTTCAAAGTTGATTGGTCATTAACTGCTTTAATTTATGAGCATTCATTTAATTCAAAATGGCGATTAAATTCGAAAACATTTATGCTGAATGCAAGCAGAGAAGCTTTAGGTGTTTTAGGTTTTATTAATCGTGTAGATCCGATGACAGAGAGAGATTATTGGGTAGATCGTTACAGCAACTACGGACATGAGACAAGGTTGATACATACATTTTTCATTAAAGAAAGGGCTTCCACTTTTTTAGTCGGTGCAAGATATTATCAAGGTCATACTGCACGTAAGCAAGGCTTGGCAAATAGAAACTCAAGCGGTAAGGAATCTGATTTTAATTTTATAAATCCAGATGCCCTCGACTATTCTTCTTATATTTTCCCCAGTAAAAATGTTTCTGTATTTTCAGAATTTATTATACCTGTAACCAATTCAATAAACATTACTCCAGGTATTAGATATGAATTTATCTCTACTAATGCAATGGGTAATTATAATGAAATACAGAGGAATTTAGCAGGCACAATAATTTATAAAAATAGAGTAGATGAAAACAGAAACGCTAATCGCCAATTTATTTTAGCAGGCATTGGTATTTCTAAAAAGTTAAATGAGTTTGATGAATTATATATTAGCATTTCTCAGAATTATCGCTCTATAAATTTTAATGATATGCGTGTTGCGAATCCGAATTTTGTGGTAGATCCTAATTTGAAAGATGAGAAAGGTTACTCCGCAGACATTGGTTTACGTGGCAATAGAGATGCGAAGCTATATTACGATATCACGGCCTTTTTAATTTCTTATGAAGATCGTATTGGTACAATTTTAAAGTCAGACACACAAAGTTTTCAGATATACAGATATCGAACGAACTTATCTAACTCTAGAAATATTGGTGTTGAAAGTTTGATTGAAACTGATTTAATGAAATTATTTTTTAATGATAAACATGAATTGATAATGCGAACATATTTAAACATCGCTCACATCCGTTCGAATTATATAAATGCAAAAGATAAAAGTGTAGAAGGCAACAAGGTTGAGTACGTTCCAGAATGGAATATAAAAATCGGAGTACAAACGAAGTTTAAAAACTTTTCGGCATCTATTCAATATTCATATTTAACTGAGCAATTTTCAGATGCAAGTAATGCATTACAAACCAGCAATGCAGTAAGCGGCATTATACCTGCTTATGATGTGTTAGATTTTTCAGCTGATTACAATTATAAGCGACTGAAAATTAGTGCTGGTGTGAATAATGTATTGAATGCAATCTATTTTACACGTAGAGCTGAAGGTTACCCTGGTCCGGGTATCATCGTTTCAGACCCCCGATCATATTATATAGGCCTCGGAATAAGTATATAAGCAGCTTTTATATTTTCTTATCGTATTTGCTATAAATTTTATTAATTTCAACCCCTAAACAATCAAGAATTACCCATGAATGTATCTTTTGATTTCGAGAAACCAATTGCTGAATTATATGATCAATTGGAGAAAGTGAAACAAGTGGCTGAAAAGTCAAAAGTTGATGCTAGTGCTACTATAAAAGAATTAGAAGCTAAAATTGAGCAGACCAAAAAAGATTTATATTCTAATTTAACCGGATGGCAGAAAGTTCAAATCTCTCGTCACCCTGAAAGGCCTTATACACTTCAATACATTGAAGGTATATGTGATGATTTTATTGAATTACATGGCGACAGAACTGTTAAAGATGATAAAGCGATAGTTGGTGGCTTTGGTACTTTGAACGGACAAACAGTAATGTTTATCGGACATCAAAAAGGTATCAATACTAAAATGCGTCAGTATCGAAATTTCGGTATGGCTAATCCGGAAGGATATCGTAAAGCTTTAAGATTAATGAAGCTAGCTGAAAAATTCAATAAGCCTGTAGTTACTTTTATTGATACACCAGGGGCTTACCCAGGTTTAGAGGCAGAAGAACGCGGACAAGGAGAGGCTATAGCGCGTAATCTATTAGAAATGTCAGTATTAAAGGTGCCTGTAATTTGCTTCATCGTTGGTGAAGGTGCATCAGGTGGAGCTTTAGGCATTGGCATTGGTGATAAAGTATATATGTTAGAGCATACTTGGTATTCAGTAATTTCACCAGAGTCTTGCTCGTCAATTTTATGGCGTAGTTGGGACTTTAAAGAGAAAGCAGCAGATGCATTAAAGTTAACCTCTTCTGATATGTTGAAGAATGGTTTGATTGATGGTATTATCAAAGAACCATTGGGAGGTGCTCACAATGATCCAGCTTTCATCATCGAAAATGTTAAAAATCAAATCATCAAAGATTTAGCTGATTTAAATAAATTAGATGCTGAAAAACGTATCGAAGAAAGAATTGAAAAGTTCAGCAAGATGGGTGTTGTTCAAGAAATATAATTTGAACTAAAATAAATAAAAAAGGGCTGATAATTTTATCAGCCCTTTTTTTATTATCATTCTATTGCTTATTGAAATAGAAATTGGAAATCTTTTTGATACGAGCTAGAAAGTTTACTTAATTCATCACTTTGTTTAGCATCGTTATTTTGTGAAGAAATTCTTGCAAGCTCATTTAAGATTGCAATTCCTTGTTGAATATCTTCAGTGTACATATTCATTTTCTTACCAGTAAACTGCTTGTAATAATCCATATTCTCTTTTATCTCTGCAGTAATTCTGCTTGATAATGCAACAGCTTTTGCATTTTGAGAACAACGGTAATACAAATCAACAAATCTAAAATCAAATGTTTTGTATTGTAATGGAATAGCAGCTTTAGGTAATATTTCAAACATTTTATCAATAGCCTTTATACAAGAATCTTTTTTGCCTTCAGCTAATAAATATTCAGCTAATTGGAAAAATTGAATTCTAAAGCTATATGACATTCTAGCTGTTTCAGGGTCTATATAAACAGATGAATCACTCATATTACCCCACTTAAATTTATTCATTACGTTATCGTACATATTATCAATGTTAACAGCACCTGGTGTGCCAAACGGATTTCTTTGTGCACGAATAGGAACCACTCTTAACGCAAGTCCTTCTAAACGTAAATAATCATTCAAGCCATAGTAATTATCTTGACCCATTGTAGCAGCGAAATAGATTGGTCGCTCCCAAGTATTGTTTGCTAATAAATCCAATACCATTAAATCATTTTTAACGATACCATCTTTGTTTAAAGTAAATTCAATATAATCAACAATTAATGCTGAGTCTTTAGCTGGCACAACACCCGCTGCAATAACTTTTGCTTTATCTACTTTAATACGAACAGTTTTTGTAGGTAATACGTTAATTGATTTACCAGAACGTGTTTGCATCATCGCTTGTTTATCATCACTTGTTACAAAGTTTATTACTTCTTTTAAGTCTGATATACCTGCGATTTTCATATCGTAATATGGTATATAATCACGAGTACCTTGTGTGTATTTATTCGGATTAACTGTAAATGGAATTGGATTAGTATCTAATGTAGTATCACGCATTTGATTGATGTACCAATCCATACCCAATAAACTTAGATTCACAACGCGAACATCCGTACGAATACCTTCAACTTCTTGAGCATACCATAATGGATAAGTTTCGTTATCACCCATGGTAAATAATATTGCATTTGGAGCACAAGAATTTAAATAGTTGTTTGCAAAATCACGAACAACAGTTCTGTTAGAACGATCATGGTCATCCCATTCTTCACTTGCCATTAAAACAGGCACAGCTAATAAAGTTAATGCTGTCACACCCGTTGCTACAACAGTGCCATTTAATTTTTTTGAAATCAAATCATATAAACCAAATACACCTAAACCAATCCATATTGCAAAGGCATAGAACGATCCAACATAAGCGTAATCACGCTCACGTGGTTGATAAGGATATTGATTTAAGTACAATACAATTGCTATACCAGTAAAGAAGAATAACATCATCACAACTGATGCATCTTTTGAGTTTTTTCTGAAATGGAATAATAAACCGATGATACCCAAAATTAACGGCAAGAAATACAATTCATTTCTTGAAGTATTTTCTCTTAAGTAATGTGGTAAATTATCTTGAGGACCTAAACGATATTCATCAATTGCTTTAACACCACTTAGCCAGTTTCCATCAGTGATATTTCCATGTCCTTGAATGTCGTTTTGACGACCTGCAAAATTCCACATGAAATATCTCCAATACATATGTCCTAATTGATAAGTAAAGAAGAAATGTAAATTCTCACCCATACTAGGTTTACGCGAGGTAGATTTCAAACTCGACCATGACTTGTAAAAGTTAACATGGTTTTGTTGATTACTCCACATACGTGGGAAGAAACCAGACTGTTTTGGATCCCAAACTGGTTTAGTTTTTCTTACTGTTTCAACATATTTATCTTCAGTTCTTACATATTGCATTGATCCTTCTTTCTCTTCAATCAATGAAGCAGTAAAGAACTGTCCGCTTAACAACGGAGTTTCACCGTACTGTTCACGATTTAAATAAGAAATCAAATTGAAGATATTGTCATTCGCATACATGTTAATATTCGGATCTGCTTTAGCACGAATAGAAATCATTGCATATGAAGAGTAACCAATTAAGATCGATGTGAATATCATCATCGCAGTATTCAAAATAACATTACGTTTTTTGATACTGTACATGATACCCCAAACAGTTGCTGCGATTAATATGATAAACCATACAAAAGCACCTGACCAAAAAGGCAAACCTAATCCGTTTACAAAAACCAAATCAAATTTACTCGCAATACTTACTACACCTGGTATGATACCATATTGTATAAATCCTAAAACACCTACTGAAGCAAGTGCTGTATAAACTATGCCTTTAGTACTTGATTTAAATCTTCTGAAATAATAAACGAAAGCAATTGCAGGTATAGCCAATAAGTTCAATAAGTGAACTCCAATAGAAAGGCCTACTATTAATCCGATGAAAACTAACCATCTATCTGAATGTTTCTGGTCAGCTATATTATCCCATTTCAAAATCGCCCAGTATACAACAGCCGTACATAATGACGACATTGCGTAAACTTCAGTTTCAACTGCAGAGAACCAAAATGTATCTGAGAAAGTATATGCTAATGCTCCTACTAATCCAGATCCAATAACTAATATTAAATCAGTAGCATTAAACTCTTCGTCTTTTTTACCAACTAATTTTTTCGCAAGTAATGTAATACTCCAGAATAAAAATAGAATAGTGAATGAACTAGAAAGTGCTGAGCCAAGGTTAGTAAAGAATGCTACATTCTCTTGATTAGAACCAGCGAACAATGCGAACAAACGTTCGATCATTAAAAATAGAGGTGCACCTGGTGGGTGAACAACTTGAAGTTTATAAGCAGCTGCAATGAACTCACCGCAGTCCCAAAAACTTGC
>JBKCCA010000337.1:0-2600 GCA_046305595.1 bacterium | reverse complement strand
GTATAGGTCCGGGTTCAATTTGCACCACCCGTATCATCGCTGGTGTTGGCGTTCCTCAATTATACGCTGTTTACGAATGTGCTAAAGCATTAAAAGGTACTGGTATTCCTGTTATTGCTGATGGTGGTATTAAACATACAGGTGATATTCCGAAGGCTATTGCTGCAGGTGCCTCATCAATTATGGCAGGATCATTATTTGCAGGTGTTGAAGAATCACCAGGTGAAACAATTATCTACGAAGGTCGTAAGTTCAAATCGTATCGTGGTATGGGTTCTATCGAAGCAATGGAAAGCGGTTCTAAAGACAGATATTTTCAAGATGTTGAAGATGATATTAAGAAATTAGTACCAGAAGGTATCGTTGGAAGAGTACCATATAAAGGTACTTTAGCTGAGGTGATTTATCAGTACATCGGCGGATTAAAAGCGGGTATGGGTTATTGTGGAGCATCAACAATTGAAGCTATGCAAAATGCACGTTTCGTTCGTATCACAGCTGCTGGTATGAAAGAAAGTCACCCTCATGATATCATTATTACAAACGAAGCTCCAAATTATTCAAGATAATTAAATATGAAATCTGTACTACTTTTTTGTGGCTCTGCTACTGGTAATGATCAACAAATTATTGAAGAGGCTAAATTCTTCGGAAGGTACCTCGCTCAAAATAATTACCGATTAATTTACGGTGGTGGTAACATAGGTATTATGGGTATAGTAGCAACTGAGGTAATGAACAACGGCGGACAAGTCGTGGGTATCATACCTCAGTTTCTAATGGAAAAAGAAGTAGGAAAAATAGATACTACTGAAATTCATATCGTAAAAAGCATGCATGAACGTAAAGCCATGATGTGCGATTTAGCTGATATGGTGATCGCATTACCAGGTGGCTTCGGAACTTTCGATGAACTTTTTGAAATGCTCACTTGGTTACAGTTAGGCTTACATAACAAACCTATTGGTGTACTTAACGTAAATGGTTTTTTTGATTTATTACTAAAACAATTAGATCACCTTGTTGAGAAAGAATTCTTGAAGCTTAGTAACAGAGAATTAATAATTGTTGACAATAAAACTAAAGACTTGATAGATAAATTAGAAAATGTGGTCATTACTCAAAATGACAAATGGTTTCGAGATAGAAATTTATCTTAATCAAACATTTCTCCCTTATTTTTATTTTTACATGATTATATTGCAATCATGAATATTGAGTTCAACAAAAACGAAGATGTGAATAAGCAATTAGTTTTCGAGATGAAAACTAAATTGAAGAAAGTCATGGAAGGTGGTGGTGCTAAAAGTGCCGCTAAACAAAAAGAAAAAGGTAAGATGTTGGCGCGTGAACGCATACAATATCTTATTGATGAAGGCTCAAACTTCTTAGAAATCGGTGCATTCGCAGCTGATGGTATGTATGAAGAACATGGTGGTTGTCCTTCAGCAGGAGTTATAACAGGTATCGGTTATGTATCTGGTCGTCAATGTATGATTGTTGCTAACGATGCTACAGTTAAAGCTGGTGCATGGTTCCCAATGACAGGTAAGAAAAATTTAAGAGCTCAAGAAATATGTATCGAAAATAAATTACCGATTATCTATTTAGTAGATAGTGCAGGTGTTTATTTACCAATGCAAGATGAAATTTTCCCCGACAAAGAACACTTCGGTAGAATTTTTAGAAATAATGCAGTGATGTCTTCGATGGGCATTTTGCAAATAGCAGCCATTATGGGCAGCTGTGTTGCCGGTGGAGCATACTTACCTATCATGAGTGACGAAGCCATGATTGTTGAAGGTACAGGCTCTGTATTCTTAGCTGGATCATATTTGGTAAAGTCTGCAATAGGTGAAGACATTGATAACGAAACTCTAGGTGGCGCTACAACTCATTGTGAAATATCAGGGGTAACAGATTACAAACATCCGAATGATCAGGCATGCTTAGATTCTATTAAGAATATCATGTCTAAAGTAGGTGATTATAATAAAGCTGGTTTCGATAGAATTAAATCTTCAGAACCTGCTAAAGATGTTAAAGAACTATATGGCGTTTTACCTGATAACAGAGAGAAACCATATGATATGCGTGATATCATTGAACGTTTGGTTGATCAATCAGATTTCGAAGAATATAAAAAAGGATACGGACAATCAATTCTATGTGGCTTAGCCAGAATAGATGGTTGGGCAGTAGGTATTGTAGCCAATCAACGTAAAGTTGTGAAAAGTAAAAAAGGGGAGATGCAATTTGGTGGAGTAATTTATTCTGACTCTGCTGATAAAACAGCACGCTTTATTATGAATTGCAATCAAAAGAAAATTCCTTTAGTTTTCTTGCAGGATGTTACTGGCTTTATGGTTGGTTCGCGTTCTGAACAAGGTGGTATCATTAAAGATGGTGCTAAAATGGTGAACGCAATGGCTAATTCAGTAGTACCAAAATTTACTATCGTTATAGGTAATTCATATGGTGCTGGAAATTATGCGATGTGTGGTAAAGCGTATGATCCTCGTTTAATTGTTTCTTGGCCTAATTCACAATTAGCGGTGATGAGTGGAGCTTCGGCTGCTAAAACATTATTGCAAATTCAA
>JBKCCA010000336.1:0-1988 GCA_046305595.1 bacterium | reverse complement strand
GGTAGAAGGTTGTAGCGGTGCGATATGAGGTGCTTACCCTTTTTTCTTCTTTAAAAACATATAACAAAAATCATAAGCAATTTTTTATTGACACAGCTAATCTTGAACAAATAAAAGAAGCTCAAGAATTAGGTATTTTAGATGGTGTAACTACTAACCCTTCGTTAATGGCGAAAGAGGGTATCGCAGGTGAAGCAAATGTGATGAAACATTACAAAGCTATTTGTGATATCGTTGAAGATAAAGTGAGTGCAGAAGTAATTTCGACTGACTATTATTCTATGATCGCTGAAGGTGAAAAATTAGCCGCTATCGATCCGAAAATTGTCGTAAAAATTCCGATGATTAAAGATGGTATCAGAGCATTGAAATATTTCTCTGATAAAGGAATTAGAACAAATTGTACTTTGATTTTCTCTGCCGGACAAGCTTTGTTAGCAGCGAAAGCAGGTGCTACGTATGTATCACCATTCGTAGGTCGTTTAGATGATATCTCTACTGACGGAATGCAATTAATCGAAGACATCCGTTTAATATATGATAATTATTCTTTTGACACTCAAATTTTAGCAGCCTCAGTACGTCACCCGATGCACATCATTCAATGTGCTAAAATCGGCGCAGATGTAATGACAGGTCCGCTTTCAGCTATAACAGCATTATTGAAGCACCCTCTGACAGATAGCGGATTGGCGCAGTTTTTGGCTGATCACGCGAAAGCAAATAAGTTGTAGTCAGTAGTCAGTATTCAGTATTCAGTATTCAGTATTCCGATTCAGGATATTTTGAATTGCGTCACGATGATAGATGATGGTACCTGTAAGGGTCGCTTTCATCGACCCAATTAAACGTGATGTAATATAAAGATTAGGTATCGGAATACTGAATACGGAATACGGAATACTGATTTTAGCTTACGGAGTGCTAATTTCCCACAAAACTATTCCCGCGCATACCGACACATTAAACGAATGCTTCGTGCCGAACTGCGGTATCTCAATACAATAGTCTGAAGCGTTGATGACTTCTTGTTGTACTCCCTCTACTTCGTTGCCAAATACAATGGCATATTTTTCTTCTACTTTTGTTTCGAAATTTTGTAAGAATACACTGTTCTCTGCCTGCTCAATGCTAATGATGATATAACCTTCTGCTTTTAATTGATTGACTATGTCTAATGTCTTCGGATGATACTCCCAATCAACACTCTCAGTAGCTCCTAAGGCAGCCTTTTCTATTTCTCTATGTGGTGGTTGAGCAGTTATACCACATAACATGATTTTTTCAATAGCAAATGCATCGCTGGTTCTAAATACCGAACCTACATTATGCATGCTTCTTATATTATCGAGTATTACTATTATTTTCTTTTTATCAGCATTCTTGAACTCTTCTTTTGACAAGCGGTTCAGATCTTCCATCGATAGTTTTTTCATCTTTCTTTATTATTGCAGATGCCAGCAAAATTGCATAAATTTATTCACATAAATCCATTCTCATGAAACGTAATTCAAGCTCTAAATTTGAAGGAGAGGGTGGTGCTTCTTCAGATTCAAAATTTACTCATGCGCTTAATGCAAACAAGTTGAAATTTGGTTTTTCTTTTTCTGGTGCAGACGGAGAATTAGGAAATTCAAATGAAGATATGGGCGATCTGCCGAAGGCCTTGCAGAAACCCGGACATATCTTTAATTCAGATTTAGAAAATTATCGTTCAGAAAATTTTGAAGAGAAAAATGAAATCACTGCAAGTATGCATGTGGCAGATAAAAACAGTGTCGGACTTTCATTTTCAAATGAAGATAATTATCTAAAAGAGTAGTTTTTTATTGTTAATAACTCGATTTCTTGTAAAGCGTTCAATTTTATATTTTTAGTACAAATTTTACGAGATTGGCAAAGACAGCAGAAAGCAAGGAAACCCCTTTAATGAAGCAATATAATGAAATCAAGGCGAAGTACCCTGGTGCATTGTTATTGTTTAGGGT
>JBKCCA010000335.1:0-4155 GCA_046305595.1 bacterium | reverse complement strand
TGATTTATAAGAAGAGTTATTAGCTACTTCAAATAATTTTTGATTGATAGCATTCAGATCAATTTTTACTGAACGAAATTTGCTGGGCATTCTACGTTCAATTTTTAAAGAGCTAATGCTTGCGTTTTGGTTTGCATCTTTCCACCAATTAGTAGAGGCAAAAGTTAAATCTGAATTTATCAGAATTAATAAGGTTGAAACCGTAAGTAGTTTAATTAAATAGTTGGATCTCATTTGAATAATTTATGGGCCTAATATAATTAATAATAAGCCTTTGGAGCAAAAATCATGCTATAAATGAGATAATCTTACAATTTATTGATAATTGATAAAATATACTATTAAACGATAAATCGTGAATAATTTATACTAGTAAGCTTCCTTTTCAGCAGGTTGAGTATTCTTAAAATCGTACATTTTCAAGAAAGACTTTCCTAATCTAGTAGCTAGATTAGGTTCATAAGTTGCTCCTTTATCGAATGCTATGATGGTATTAAATTGAGTGAAATTAGTTTTCAGCATTGCACTGTTTGGAGCATATTGTAAAGTAAAAGGTTTAGTTAATGTTTGAGGAAATAATAAAACTCTCTTAGTGCTTTCAACAGTATTAGTTCTCTTCACATCAATTTGACTGAAGTTGATAGTGATGGTTTGCAATTGATCTTTGTAACAAGAAGAACCTGCATCTGCTTTAACATGCAAAATCAATTGATCGTTTGCATCAAAACTTGCAGCAGTAATTAAGTACTCACAATTATTTTTATTCGCTAAACTAGAAGTGATATAAACGATAGGTTTAAACTTCAAAATTTTTTCGAGTATCCATGTTTTAGTTTCTTCAAGTGTAGGTTCTTTCACTACTTCTACAACTGGTGCTGATGGTGGTGTAGGCTTAGGCATCACTTTCTTAACGGGTTTACGTCGCGCCTTGTTCGGCGTTTGCGCAATAGCAACATCCGAAGTAATAAATAACAGTATACTAACTATAAGAATTCTAATCATTTTAATAAGCTAATAATTCAGCGATCACTTGTTTTACTTTTTCTGCATTAGGTATCATAGTTGCTTCGAGCGTAGCATTTAAAGGTATTGCAGGCAATACTTCAGAACCTATTACACGAACAGGTGCATCTAATACTTTGAAACACTCTGATGAAATTCTACCTGCTAATGCTTGTGCAAATGAATTATGCACGGGCTCTTCAGTAAGTACAATGCAACGATTATTTTTTGCAACACTGTTTTGTATGGTTTCGAAGTCGATCGGATTTATAGTTCTAAGATCCACAATTTCTACTCTGTCAGTAAAATCTTTTGCAGCATTTTTCGCCCTATAAACTCCCATACCATACGTGATAATTGTTAAGGTACTTTGTTCATTTGAAGGTGTAGATTCTTGCACCATTCTAGCTTTACCTAATGGTATAATATAATCTTCATCGGGCTCTATCGTTTTTGCATCTTCAGTGCCTTTAATTTTCGACCAATACAAACCTTTGTGTTCTAACATAACCACTGGGTTCGGGTCATAATATGCAGCTTTCATCAAGCCCTTTAAATCTGCACCTGTTGAAGGGTAACAAATTTTAATTCCTCGGATGTTAGCTAGCACTGACTCTACCGACGATGAATGATACGGTCCGCCGCTACCATAAGCACCAATAGGCACTCTGATAATTGCACTCACCGGCCATTTACCATTTGACAAATAACATGAGCGTGCAACTTCTGTAAACAACTGATTTAATCCGGGCCATATATAATCAGCAAATTGTACTTCTACAATAGGCTTTAATCCGACAGCCGACATACCCACCGTACTGCCAATAATAAATGCTTCTTGAATTGGTGTATTGAAAACTCTATCGTTACCAAATTTCATTGCAAGCGTTGCCGCTTCTCTGAACACACCACCTAATCGAGCACCCACATCTTGTCCGTATAACAAACACTCAGGATGTTTATCCATCAATTCTTGCACTGCAAACAATGCAGAATCGACCATCACCGTAGCTTGCTTACCTGCAGGTTCACGTTCACCTTTTTCTTCAGTAACAGGTGTTGGCGCAAAATCATGAGTGAATAAATCTTCAGGTCTTGGATCTTCAGCAGATAATGCTTTTTGATAATCAGCTTCTACTAATTCTTTTGCTTGTTCTTCTATGTTGTTTAATATCGATTCTTCGATACCATTTTCTAATAATTCAATTTTAAATTTCGGGAAAGGATCACGCAATGCGGCTTCTTCTAAATCATCGCGATACCATTCTTTACGAACACCTGATGTATGATGATTTAATAATGGAACTTTTGCGTGTATTAAAAACGGACGTCTTTCTTCTCTGATAGTATTAAAAACTTCTTGTAAAGTTAAGTAAGATTGAATAAAATCAGTACCATCAATGCTACGTGTTTCTAATCCTTTGAAACCTTGTGCATATTCATTGGCATCCATCGCACGAATCTCTTTTGCATTCGCAGAAATATCCCATTCATTGTCTTGTACTAAATAACAAATTGGCAATTTCTTTAACACGGCCATTTGAAAAGCTTCTGCAACTTCACCTTCAGTAATACATGCATCACCTAAAGAACAAAGTACTAAAGGAGCCTCTTCATTGGCATTATTTAATCCTAATTTTTCTTTGTATTGCATACCCATAGCAACACCAGTAGTTGGTATAGCTTGCATACCTGTAGCTGATGATTGATGAGGAATTTTAGGCATATCATCACGCTTCAAACTAGGGTGAGAATAATAAGTTCTACCACCTGAGAAAGGATCATCGCGCTTAGCTAATAATTGCAACATTAATTCATAAGGTTGCATGCCTATGCCCAATAACATAGAATCGTCGCGATAATAAGCAGATAAGAAATCTTGTGGTTTTAATTGCAATGACGCCGCAAGTTGTATAGCCTCATGTCCGCGTGATGTAGCATGCACATACTTCGCTGTCACTTCCTTATTTGCTTCGTACAATTCAGTCATGGCTTTAGCGGTGCACATTAACTTCCATGCTTTCAACAAGACTTCTTCAGATATTTCTACTTGCTTTGTATTCATTGTTTTATTTAGTATAGCGTACTGCGTATTGAGTATAGCGAGAACGCTTATTGTTTATTGTGCTTAAATTAAATTGCTTTATAATTCGTTCTTAACTCTTAATTCTTAATTCTTAATTCTTAATTCTTAGTTCTGATTTATTTTGCTTTAAATTTCTGTATTGCGTTTACCGTAAAATCAGACAGCACCAACTTCCCACTCATCTCTGCACGCTCTATCAATAATTCATCCCAATGATCGGTACCTGTCCAGGCTGCTTTTTTCAAAAGCATCATGGCTTCTGGATTCGATTTAGATAATTTATCGGCTAATGTATTCACTGCTGTATTTAGCTCTTCAACGCTTGAAAATATTTCTGCGTATAATCCTTTTTCTCTTGCCCAATCTGCAGTTTGCCATTCAGTGGCATTAATTGCCATTTGACAAAATGCTGATGAACCTACTTTACGTTCAACTGCGGGTCCGACAACGAACGGACCTATACCCACTGCTAGTTCACTTAACTTAACTGATGAAGTATTCATCGCTAAAGTATAATCAGCTGCAGAAGCTAATCCGACGCCACCACCCACTGCCTTACCCTGCACTCTTGCAATCACAAACTTAGGAGCCTTACGCATAGCATTTATCACCCCTGCAAATCCAGAGAAAAAATGTTTACCCGTTGCTAAATCTTTAATAGCAATTAGCTCATCAAAACTTGCTCCTGCACAAAATGCCTTCTCCCCTTCACTTTCTAATATAATTACTTTTGCTTGTTCATCTTGACCTGCTGCTTCAATTTCTGAAGCTAACTTTCTTAATATTTCACCAGGTAATGAATTACTCTGAGGGTGAAAGAAGATCACTCTTGCAATACCGTTTTCTGTTATTCTTTTTACAAATGCAGTACTCGACATATTTTTTTTGCCGTAAATATAATAAAGTATCGTTGCTATGTAACAATAGTTACCAGATTTTAGAACTTACTGAAGTATCTTTGATAATAACAGAATTATGGAAGCATTAAAAAATTGGCATTTCGCCAGAATATTAAGAGTTTTAATAGCAGTAATGCTCTTTGGCATAGCCTTTTACGAGCATAGCAT